>NZ_JAXION010000005.1:0-75067 GCF_049311045.1 Rhodococcus sp. 7Tela_A2
GGCCCCCCGCCGGGCCCCCGGAGCGGCCACGACCCGGGGCACCTGCGTCGGTATGCCCGCGTCAGATCAGCGAGATCGCGGCGAACGCGGCGAGGCCGACCAGAGCGGCACCGGTCACGGCCTGCACGCGCCGATCGACGAGGCACATCACCGAGAGGAAGGCGGGCATCGAACCGCCGCGGCGGGTGTGGGCAATGGCAGCGACGCTCGGCATGCAGCGGCCGAGGGACACGACGGTGAACATCGCGGCGCCGAGGGCGGGCGACCCGACGGCGAGCACACCGAGCACGAGCAGGTAGTACGCGCTGGACCGGATGAAGATCAGGAATCCGGGGCCGATGATCGCGCCGAACAGCAGCGACACCTTCCACGGAGACATGGTCCGGCGCAGGTGCCGGGGCAACTGCTGCCGTCGCATCGGAGCAGGCATCGACACGACGCCGATCTCGTGCAAGCCGTAGGCCAGCGCGAACACGGCCCATCCGAACAGCAACCACAACGGAGACAGGTTTGCCGCCGTGACCGAACCGAGGGCGCCGAGGGCAGCACCGGTGACGGCACCGGTGGTCACCGACCCGAGCGCGTGCCAGCCCAAGCGGCGGACAGGTGTGGACGCACCCTTGCGTCCGGGTTGCTTCGGAGCCGCGACGACACCGGCCACGGACATTCCGCAGGTGGACCAGTTCGCCGCGAGTGACGTGACGAGCCCGGCGCCGACGACTGCGGCGGTCAGAGCCGTCGCTGCCGTCGGGGCCGCGAGCGTCGCGGCACCGGCGCCGGCCACTGCGGCACCGACGGCCAGGCCGAGCCGCGCAGTGGTGGATACGGCACCCGCGAGCGTCGGGCGGATGTCGGGGAGATCGGTGGAGATCGGTTCGTGGGTGAGGACGGTGGTCATCGGAAACCTCCAGAGTCGTTGCTGTGTATGAAAATCCCGCTCGTTTCTCAGCGGACGGTGACCGTTCCGGTCATGTACGGGTGGATCGAGCAGGTATAGGTGTAGGTGCCGGGACGGTCGAACGTGTACGAATAGGTGCCGTCGCCGGTGATCCCGCTGTCGAACTCGCCGGGCGACTCCACGTGGTGGAGGAGGCCGCCGTCGTCGAACCGCCATTCGACGGTGTCGCCGACTCCGACCGTGGCGTCCATCGGACTGAACTGCACATTGCTGATCTCGATCACCGCGTCGGGAGTGTCTGCGACGGCGCATCCCGTCAGGGGCACTGCGGCGATCCCGGCGGTGATCGCCCAGCGTCCGATTCGGTTGTGGTGCAGCATTACCGGCTGCCGCACTACTGGACGATGACGGTGCCGACCATCGACTTGTGCGGCGTGCAGTGGTACGTGTAGGTGCCCGGATCGTCGAAGGTGTACTCGTACGTGCCCTCGGTGAGCAGTTCGCTCTGCAGAATGCCTTCGAGCGGACCGTCACCCGCGACGTCGTGGGGCAGGCCGTTGTCGTCGAAGCGCCACTGCACGGTCTGCCCGGCCTCGATCGTGACCGAGGCGGGCGAATAGGCCATGTTCGCCACATCGATGACCACGGCAGGTTCGTCCGAAGTGTCGGACGAACCGCACGCGGTCAGCGCGGCGGAGGCGACCAGTGCCACGGCAAGGGTTGTCAGTTTCTTCACAGCTGTCCTCTCATCGGATGTACCGCAGGTTCGCGGTCATCCCTGCCTCGAAGTGATAGGCATTGTGGCAGTGGAACATCCACTCGCCAGGATTGTCGGCATCGAACTCGATGGCGAGTTCGGTGCCGGGGAGCACGTTGACGGTGTCGCGCCGGAGTCCTCCGTACTCCGGCACCGCGAAGGTGTGTCCGTGCGTGTGCATCGGGTGCCACATCGTGCTGTTGTTCGCCATCGTGATGCGGATCCGTTCGCCTTCGCGCATCACCAGTTTTCCGGCGTCCGGCCCGGCCATACCCCATACGTAGCGGTCCCCGGCCTGGATCAGCTCCACCCGGTAATCCCTGTCGGGCGAACGAGATTCCAGGCGGACCGAATCGGCCGGCCGCAGTGCGCTCTCGGGAAGCAGACGTCCGCCGAGTTCTGCGATCGAACCCCCGACGTCGGGGTTCGGCAGCGGCGCGGCGTCGTTCGAGCGCAGTACCGACGACGCATACCCGTCCCGGCCCTCGACTTTCGCGACGATCGGCCACGCACCGGACTTCAGCGTGACGAGCACGTCGTACCGCTGCGCCATCCCGATGATGAGGGTGTCGGTGGTGGTGGGAGTGACGTCGAAGCCGTCGGCGGCGATCACGGTCAGTTCGTGGCCCGCCACCGCGAACCGGTACGGCGTCTCGGCGGCGGCATTGACGATCCGCAACCGCACGCGGCTGCCGGGTGCAGCCGTGACGACCTCGGGGTCGTTCGGCGGCCGTCCGTTGATCAGGTGCAGCGGGTATCCGATGTGCTGGGTCATGCCCCCGAGAGGCACGGACGAACCGTGCCCCCCGTTCACCAGTGTGTGCGCCACCGACGATTCCTCCGGAGAGGGTTCCGCCGGCGCGCCCCCGCCGTGGCCGCCGTGACCGCCGTGCCCACCCGTCATCGCGGGATTGAGAGCGGCCAGTACCGCATCGGGGGTCGTCCCGAGTCCGTCGACCCAGTCGTCGAGGACCAGGGTGAAGTCGACGTCGGCGCCCGACGTGTCGTCGGGGTCCTCCACCACCAGTGCCCCGAAAAGGCCGCGGTCGGCCTGTAGCCCACTGTGCGAGTGGTACCAGTGCGTGCCCGGGTCGGGAACGACGAAGTCGTAGAGGAAGTCGCCGCCCTGACCGATCGGATCCTGGGTGGCCGGTGCAGCACCGTCCATGTCGTTGCGGATCCGGATGCCGTGCCAATGAACCGTCGTATCCGCAGGGAGGTCGTTGCGCACCGACACGAGCATCTTGTCGCGCACGCTCGCCCGCAGTTCGGGTGCCACCGCGCGACCGCCGTACGACCACGTCTCGACGAGACGTCCGCCGAGGTCGACGGTCGCCACCGCTGCCGTCAGTGAGGCAGCCACTTCACGCCCGTTCCACCCGCGCGCCTGCTCCGCAGCCGCAATCTCGGGATCGGTGGCGGTGATGTAATCAAGCGGGGTGGCGGGATCCGCCGCCGGGCCCGAACCGCAGGACGCCGCACCGAGACCCAGAACTCCGAGTCCCACCGCGCCGGCTCCGAGGGAGCCGACGCGGAGGAAACCGCGGCGATCGAGGGTAGGGCCCGAACGAGTCATTCCAGCACCTGTGGGGTCAGGAGGGTGCTGACGTCGTCGACGGTGCCGGTCACTTCGGCCGAACTGACCTTGTCGCCGGTCTCGGCGGAGACTCCGACGATCGTCTGTGCCGATTCGCCCTCCACCTCGGGTCCGTCGCCCACCACGTACAGCGTCTCACCGTCGACCGAGAAGGCCATGCTCGAGATGCCGGTGAGCCCGAGCGTCGCCAGATCGAGGGTCTTCACGGGCGCGAACGTGGCTGCGTCGTAGAGGTCGATCTTCACGACGTCACCGCCGCGAGCGGAGTGGGGGTGGACCACCGAGTCGGTGTACTCGATTGCGATCCGGGTTCCGGTGTTGTTGATGGCATTGCCCGCGAACCGCCCGGAGTCCTGCCCCGCGTTGCCGATCGGCGTTACGGGGTCCGACGGGAGACCGTTCGAGAAATCGAGGACGAACACGTCGCCGTTCGCCCCCACCAGCAGTGCCGAGTCGGCGTCGTCGGCCCAGGTGACCGTGCGGTTGCTGACGAAATCGTCGGGCAGGACCTTGGCCCGCGCGGTCTCGGTGGGAACACCCGCGTCGTCGATCGAGATCTGGATCAGCTCGCGCGTGTCTTCGCAGACGCTGTAGAGCTCGTGCCCGACCATCCAGGTGAACGGGCCGCAGCCGATGATCTGGAGTGCCCCGCTCTCCTTCTTCGCCTCGAGGTCGACGACCCGCACGCCGTACAAGCCGTCGTCCCAGGTCACGAAGTACTTTCCGTCGGAGGTCACCGCATTCGAGCCCGGCCGCGAGTGGACGCGCGCGTAGTCGGGGAGGAGGACCTCCGACGGCTCGAGCAGGTTGCCCGAGTACGTGCTGACGGTGAAGTCCGCGGCACCGCGCGACCCGCGGGGGCGCCACACCTCGGCCGCGAGAACGGCGGGGTCATCGGGCGTATTACCGACGAATCCGTGGATCACCGGATCCCAGATGCCCGGGCCCACGACGAAACGGCTTCCCGCGACGCCGGTCACGGGATCGAGCGCATTGAGGCCGATCTCGAGACCGTAACCGTCACCGACGGCAAGCAACTCGGTCGACTTGATCGGCTCGATCTCGGAAACGTGCACCGGTTCGGGGAAGGTGGAGCCGATCTCCTGGTCCTCGCTACCGAGACCGATGCCCTCACCGGGTGTCGTGAAAGGCACGGTCGGATAGGTGACCTCGCCGGCGGCGGGACTTTCGTCGTCGCCCGAACTGCATCCGGTGAGAACGATCGCGGCGGCGAGCGGAACGGCGATCGCGGCGGTACGGGGAATGCGCTTGCTGGATCGAGATGTCATGCTCCGGCACCGACCTTCGGACGAGCTGCGGGGCGGGTCTGGCAGTCCTCGCCGATGATGGGCGCCATCGTGCAGGTGTACGCCTGGGACTCGTCCGAGACGCACCAGATGATCTCCTGGTCGTAGCTGCCGGAGACGGGGTTGTACATGATGGCCTGCATGTCGGGTTCGCCGCAGAAGGCGTTGGAGCACGACGGTGCGCCACAGCAGTCGTAATAGGCGATCAGGTAGGTCTTTCCGGTGTCCGGGTTGGTGCAGCAGCCCACCCAGAACTCGGCGCCCGGGCGGCTGCCGGGAGCGCAGGTGGTCACACCGCCGCCGTTGCACGCCGCGCACGAGGTGCCGTCCATGTTGCACCAGCGCCAGTACTCGCACTCCGCCGGATCTTTGCCGTCGAACGTGATGAACTGCGGATCCGGGACCTCGGGGGGCGCGGGCTCCGGCGGCAGTTCCTGTGCCATCGCGCTACGGGTGACCGGCAGCGAGCTGATCAGCGCGACACCCGAGACACCCATTGTCCAGCGGCCGATCTTGCTGAGCATCGAACGGCGCGAGGTGCTTTCGGACAGCTTGCGTCCTGTGCGGCTGACGAAGGATCCACCTTTGCCCGCCATCCAGTCCGCTTGTTCGCGGACGGTGTCCTCATCGACCGGATATCGGTTCTCGGTCATGTTGTGTTCTTCCATGGCATAGGCTCCTTCTCTCTCGGGACGGGTCAGGCAGACTTCGCCTGCGCATGCAGGTGCTGGAGGGACGGAGTGCCGGACTCGAGAGCGTTGAGCAGACTCTCGACCTGGGCCATGTGGTTGCACAGGCCTTTACCGCGGATCTTGCCGTGCTCGTCGAGGATCACCCCGTACGGTGTGGTGCCCACCTGGTAGGCGATGCCCACGTCGCGGGCGTCGATGTAGCTCAGTTCGTCGCCGATATTGCTGCCGGCCAAGAACTCCCGGTGTTCCTCGGGCGTGCCGTCCGAGACGATGACGACGTCGAGATCGGTTTCGGCGCGGGCCATCGCACGCAGGCCGGGCAGCAGACTCTTGCAGGTGCTGCAACTCGGCGCGGTGAACATCAGCAACTGCGCCTTGTCGCGGTGCCCGCCCACCCGCACGGAGCGGCCGACGTGATCGACGAGCCCGGCGAACGACGGGCCGGCCTGCTCGACCTTCGGGCCGGTATCCATCATCCGCGCTCCGAGGGGACCGAGCCGGACCTGGACGCGGCCGATCTCCCGTGCGAGCGCGAGGGTCATGAGGAACAGCAGTGCGACCGCGACGGTCAGCACCACGACGGCCACCAGCAGAAATGTTGTCATCGAAGTAGTCCTATCTGTGCAAGGTGGGGCTGAAGAGAGGGTTAGGAGCCGTACCGCGACTCGGCGCTCACAGCGCGGAGTTTGATCGACGCGGAGGTCAGGTAGTCGTCGACCGGACGCCGGCCGACGTGCACGACGGCTTTGATCTGCACGACCGCGACCACAGCCAGTACGACCAGCAGGCCGCTCGCCGCTCCGATGAGTCGCTCGAGCGGAGCGATCTCCGCGGAACCGGTCGCCGCGAGGACGAGTGCGGCGACGGCGAACGATGCCGCGCGGACCGCGTGGAACCACCCGATCCTCGGCACTTCGTGGGCAGAGAACGCGAAGCAACCGCAGTCGAGATCACGCCGCCCCCGCGCCAGGTTCGCTGTCAGCCCGAACGCGAAGGCGGCGAACAGCAGTGCGGCGCCCGACGCCGCCCACACACCGGCGATCCCGAGGATCAATGCGGTTCCCACCAGAACCTCGACGAGCGGCAGCGAACCCGCCACCACACGTTCCATTCGGTGCGGCAGCAGCCGGTACCCCTTCACCACGGTCAGAAGCCCGTCCCGGTCGCGGAGCTTCGGAATGCCCGCGAGCAGGAGCGTCCCCCCGAGTATCGATGCGACCATCGCCCACAACATGGATCACGCCCTCTCTGTCGTCGGGCCAATCCTGATGAGCAGATGCGGCACTTTTGCGTCGCGCAGGAAAACACTGTGCGGTCGCCGAGTGGAAAAGTGTCCTGCAACGTTCCGGACCTGTTTGTGCTGGTCACCCGGGGCGGGGTGTGACGCGGATCGCGGCGGAGGGCAGGAAGGCGGCGTTGTGGCAGGTGGCGGGGGCTTCCCCGATTTCCACTTGGATTCACACGACCGTCACGTGCGCCACACTTCTGAAACGAATGAGACAAATGAGGCGAAGAAACCAAGTGGAAACACGGGAGTTCTACTGTTTCCGCTGGTGGCCCGGGTCCGAAGACGGGCCGACGGACGATCGGAGTGCCCGTGGCGAGCGGCAGGCGTGGCGGTGGTGGGTCACGGATCGGTGGTGCGCTGGGAGCGGCGATCGCGCGATCCCGGAATACGGCACCGGCCGTCACACCGGTGTTTTCTCCCCTGCGGGCGCTGAACCGACGTCAACTCTCGCAGATCGACCTGATCGGTCAGTCCCTGTCGACGGTGGCCCCCGCGACGGGAATGATCTTCATCGCCTCGTGGATCATTTCCGCCGATCCTGGAGTCGCAGGGCTGGCGGCGATCCTCGGCACCACCGCGGTGGTCGTCGCGGTCGCGTTCTGCATCTCCCAGTTCACCCGCCGGCTCGCTGCCGCGGGGTCGTTGTACAGCTTTGCGTTCCAGGGACTTCCCCGGCGTGCCACCCTCACCATGGGCGCGGCCCTGCTGCTCGGTTATCTCGGCATCGCGATTTCGGTTCTGGCCAACTCCGCGGTGAGCCTGCTGGGAATCGCCACCGCTCTCGGTAGTGCCGTGTCCGGGACTGTACCGCTGCTGGTGTGCGCGGGGCTCGTCGCAGGTGTCGTCGCGACCATTGCGGTGCGCGGTGTCCGTCTCGCGACGCGGGCGATCCTCGTCGTGGAACTGTGTTCACTGGTGGTCATCTGCGCACTGATGGTCACCGACTCCGGGACTCCGACCTCCTCGGTCGCACCCGGCACCGCCGCAACGTTGCCGTTCCTGGCGCTGATGGTGGTGTTCGGGATGGCGGGATTCGAGAGCGCGGCGTTCTTCGGGGCCGAGGCCAGGCGACCCCTGATCACAGTGACCCGGGCAGTGCTGGTCACCCCGATCCTGTGCGGAACAGTTTTCGTCTTCGCCGGATGGGCCGCACTGACCGGGCACGCGGACGTGGTCGTGGCCGCGTATTTCGAGGGCACTGCCTCGGGAGCGAGCACTGCGATGGTGGTGGCGGTCAAGGTCGGAGTGACTTTCTCCTGGTTCGCATCCGCCCTGGGATGTGCGCAGGCGGGTTCGCGGCTGTTGCTGGCGATGGGCATCGAGGGCACCGTTCCACGACGCCTGTCCCGTGTCCATCGACGGTTCCGCACACCGTATGTCGCAGTGATCGTGTTCACCGCCGCGGTGGTGATCGGCGCGTGGATGTACCTGGTGATCTTCCTCGGCGACTCGATCGTGTTCGACGGTTTCGTCGAGGTCGCCGTGGTCGGTGCCTACACGTTGCTCGCCGTCTCGTGTCTGAGGTTCCTGCGACGTATCGGCGAGGATGCCCGCACGACCACCGTGGTCGCAGTGGGTATCGCCTGCGTGGGCGCCGGACTGCTCGGATATCTCACGCTCTCCGGGATCAGCGACGGGCAGTGGGGGATACCGACCGCCGTGCTCGTCGTCGGACTGGCCGGCGTGGTGTGGGCGGCCGTGCTGAAGCGGCTCCGGCCGGAGTCGCTGGCGACGATGGGCGCCTTCGACAGCCCGGAAACCACCGACCTGCTGCCCGGCGCAGGCGAATTGGTACTCGACGACGACGGACGACCGCAACTCGTTTCGGCTCATTCGCTGCCGGGGGACCGGCGATGACCACCCAGTCCGACGCCGCAGTGGGGTTCGGTGGGCAGCAGCCCAAGGCTGTACAGAAAGCACTGGGAATGCTAGAGGCCGTGGCGCATCTCGGACCGGGTGCCACAGCGAAGGAAATCGCCCACTTTGCCGATGTTGCCCCCACGACCGCCTACCGGATGCTCAATCTGCTTGTTGCCGAAGGTTTCCTGGTGCGCGTACCCGACCTGTCGGGCTTCGCTCTCGGGCGGCGCACCGCCGAACTGTCCCGTGCCGCGGTGGAGACGGACACCTCACCCACACTGCACGAGACGGTCGAGGAGTTGCGCTCGCACACCCGTTTCGGGTTGCACGTGGCCTCGTTCGCCGGTGGCAGGCTGCGGTTCGTCGATCAGGACCCCGACCACGAGATCGTCGGTATCGCGCTGCTGGCCAAGAACCTTCACTCGAACGCGCTCGGAAAGGTGATGCTCGCCCACAATCCCGGGATGAGCGTGGGTCTCGAACTCCGCAAACTGACCGAGTACACCGTCTGCGACCCGGATGTTCTCGAATCGGAGCTGTCCAGGACCCGGCTCGTCGGTCACGCGTTCGAGAATCAGGAATGCCGCGTGGGACGATCGGCGCTGGCCGTGCCGATCCGCAACCACGATGCCGAGGTGGTCGGGGGGCTCTGCTTGCAGGGGTCGCCGCTACGCGTGTCCCCGGCGGAGTACGACCAGCTGACATTCCTTCACGACGGCTCGCGGCGCCTCACCGGATTGTTGTGAAGCTCTGCATCATTCCGGAATAACGTTTCGGAGGCGGAGGCGCGAACTCACCGCGCTTTCCTCCGGTGACGAGTCCCATCGTGACCAGCGACTGCACCGTCAGCGTTGCCGCGGTGACACCGTCGACGACGGGGACGCCGAGGTCGGCCGAGATCCGGGCGCACAGGTCTGCCATCCCGGCGCAGCCGAGCACCACGACGTCGGATCCGTCTGCGCACAACGCGTCGAGACAGGCTTCCGTGACGATCTTGCGAGCGTCCGGATCGGTGTCGAGCGCCAGCACGGGGACTTCGCACGCGTGCACACCCCGGCACGAGTCGCGCATGCCGTACCGGCCGGCAAGGTCCCGGGCCCGCCCGGTCGTGCGGCCCAGTGTCGTGACGACCGAGAAACTCCGGCCCAGAAGGGTCGCGGTGTGCATGGCGGCCTCGGCGATTCCCACGACCGGTCCGGTCGCGATCTCCCGCGCCGCATCGAGACCCGGGTCGCCGAAGCAGGCGATCACGTAACCGTCGACACCGTCGCGCTCTCCCTTCTCGATCTCCGCCAGCAGACCGGGGACGGCAAGTGCTTCGTCGTAGTGGCTTTCGATGGACGGCGGTCCCATCTCCGGGCTGACCGCCTCGATCTTGGCGGTCATCGCCCACGTGGTGTTCGGGTTGACGACCTTGAGGAACATGCGATCAGACGGCTTCCTGCGCGGGGGCGGTCTCGGGGATGCGGACTGCCCACCGGGTGCGGGTCGCGAGCAGGTGGTAGACGACGAAGCCGAGCCCGCACCCGATGAACCAGCTGTATTGCGCAGCGGTGCTCATGCCGGGGGCGCTGTTGAACAGCACCGGGGTCATCGCGACGGCCGCACCGACGACGGTGGCGACGACCGCAGCGGGGTTGTAGCCCTTGCTGTACCAGTAGGCGCCCTTCTCGGACATCGTGAACAGATCGTCGACGATCACCTTCTGCTTGCGGACCAGGTAGTAGTCGGCGATGAGAATGCCGAACAACGGGCCGATGAAGGCACCGAGGGTTTCCAGGGTGTAGTGGATGACCTCCGGGTTGTTGTACAGATTCCACGGGGTGATGAGGATCGAACCGACCGCGGCGATCATGCCGCCCGCCCGCCAGCTGATCTTCTGCGGGCTGACATTCGAGAAGTCGAACGCCGGCGAGATGAAGTTCGCGACGATGTTGATGCCGATCGTGGCGATCGCGAAGGTGAGTGCTCCGAGGACGATGGCGAAGGTGGAGTCGATACGGGCGACGGTTTCGACCGGGTCGGTGATCAGTTCGCCGTAGACCGGGAGCGTCAGCGACGCGGTGATCACCACGAGCAGCGAGAAGACCAGGAAGTTGAGCGGGAGACCGAGGAAGTTGCCCTTCTTGACGGCGCCGAACGACTTGCCGTACCGGGAGAAGTCTCCGAAGTTCAGCATGGGGCCGGAGAAGTACGAGACCACCAGGGCGATTGCGCCGAGCATGACCGGCACCGACGACCAGCCGGTGTGCGTGACATCGCCCAGCGTCAGGTCGATCGCACTCCAGCCGGCCTTCGAGATCAGGTATCCGCACAGCAGGAACATCACGACGTACACGGCGGGCCCACAGAAGTCGATGAAGCGCCGGATGGACTCCATGCCGCGCCAGAACACGCATGCCTGCAGCACCCACAGGGTGAGGAAGCTGACCCAGCCGAGAGCGGACAGCCCGGCGAACCCGTAGTCGGCGACCACGGCGTACGGGGCGAGCGAGGGAAACAGCTTGATGAGCACCACGTCGAGTGCGGCCGAGGCGAGAAAAGTCTGAATCCCGTACCACGCCACCGCGATCAGTCCGCGGATGATGGCGGGGATGTTCGCACCCAGCACGCCGAAGACACTGCGGCAGATCACCGGATAGGGAACACCGGTGGCCTGGCTCGGTTTGGCCACGAGGTTGCAGAAGAAGTAGACGATGGTGATGCCCGCCAGGAGGGCGACGAGGACCTGCCAGCTCGCCAGGCCCAATGCGAACAAGCTCCCGGCCGTGACGTAGCCGCCGACGCTGTGTACGTCGGACATCCAGAACGCGAAGATGTTGTACGAGCCCCAGCGCTGGTTCTTCAGCGGTGCCAGGTCGTCGTTGGTGAGCCGCGGATCGTAATCGGCGGCGGACGGACCCGGAACGGGGGCGTCGTCGCGTGGTATCAGCACTTCGGTCATGGGTGCTCCTGGGCGGTGGGGAAACTCGATGCGCCGAACGCTAATTGCGCGAGGTTGCCGCAGGATTACCCGAACTGTATATCTTCCGCGGGCAGCAGCCCGGCACCTGCCGCAAGCGTCGCGATGGCTGCGTCGAGGCGCCGGTTGTGATGCTCGTAGGCCGCGAGCAGTTGCTCGGTGTCACGCGCGAGGAACGCGTCGAGCATGGCCTGGTGTTCGTGGTGCAGGTCGGCACGTTCCGCGTCGCTCACGTGCACCATCGGCTGGACCGGTTCGGTGATGTTCCAGGCATATTCGAGCATGTGCAGAAGCCGGTGCATCCGGGACGGGCGAGCGAGCGTCATGTGGAACACGCGGCTCTCGCGGTGATAGGTGTGCGAGTCGTGCTCGTGCACTGCGCGTTCGAGTATTTTGTGTGATTGCTCGGCGAGCCGGTAGTCCTCCGGGGTGGCGTTGTGCACAGCCGCCGCGAGCGAGGCCGATTCGAGTGTTTCCCGGACGAGATACAACTCGCGCAGTTCCTCGGCCGTCAACTGGGCGACGGTGTACCCGTGATTCTGGCGATGGGTGACGAGTCCTTCACCGATGAGGGTCTTGAGTGCCTCGCGGACGGGGATGCGGCTGACTCCGAACATCTCCGCGACCTCACCCACCGGTATAGGTGTGCCCGGTGGTGCTGCGCCCGAGAGAAACACGCGCCGCAACTCCTCGAGGATCGCGTCCTGGGGCCGTCCGGGTACGTCCACTCGGAGCCGGTCGACAAGCACCGATCTGCGACGTGGCGCCACGGCGGTGGCTCCTTCCTGTCCGGCGAACACGGGCGACGACGACGCGACGGTAAGCCCCTGATGTGTCCGCTGCGTCTCGCTCGTGTGACAGCGACGAGTCGCCGGGCCCTCGGTCGACGCCGAGAACACCAACCGGCATCGGCGGGTGCGCTAGGGGGCCGCTGCCCGCGTGGTCGTCGGGAGCGTGGCGCGCGTCGTGGGCTGGGGCGTGGTCGCGGGGCGCTCGTCCCGCTCCTTGTCCTCCGAGCGACTGTCGTCCTGGGGCTTCGTCCGCCGCGGGTACCGAGTGATGTCGCGGGTTGTGGACGTGACCGACACCTGCTGAGAGGTGGGTGGAGAGGTGCGGGCAGAGGTGGTGACCACGTTTTCCTCGACCGGAATCACCGTGCCGGCGCCGGCGTCGGCACCGGGGTAGACGGTGGTCTCGACGATGGGTTCGGCTGTGGTGCTAGAGATCGGGGGTTCCGTCGTCGGCGTCTCGGATCTGCTTACGGGAGAGGCCGTGACGACGGGTGTCTGGGACGGGGGAAGATCCACCGAACGGGACGTCGGAGAGGGTGGTGCCGACAATTCCTCGGGTTCCGAACCTGGCAGGACGACCACGGCGACTACGGCGAGGACCAGCACCGCTGCCACCGCGGCGATCGCTGCCGTTTTCCGGCGCCCACGGCGGGCGACGGGGAATCCGTTCCGGTTCAACGGTTCGATACGGCGTCCCATGTCGGCGAGTTCCGTGTCGAGGGGCGTTGCCGTGAGCACACGGTCGCGCAGGCGGCGGGGGAGCGGGACGGGCGGCACGGCCGCGAACAATCCGGTCGCATTCGGAACGGCCGGTACCGCCAGGTCGACCGCTTGCTGAGCGCGAGCGAACGGGCGGCCGTCTCCGGCGGCGGATCCGAGGATCGCGTCGATCTCCTGGTTGGTGAAATGATGGCGCACCGCCAGTTCGAGGACCTCGCGTTCGATCGCGGCGAGGCTGCCCACCGCGTCGCGGACCGCGTACAACTGGGGACGGAGCGGTGGCGCCGCGGGATCGGTGGCGGGAACGAAGCCGACCGTGCCGGCAGCACGCCCGGGCTGCGCACACTCGGAGCGGACGATCGCGTAGAGCCACGCCCGCAACAAGCCGGTGTCGCGGAGAGCGTCGATTCGGCGCACCGCGATCCAGATCGAGTCGTGCACGACATCGGAGGCAGTCGATGCGTCGACGAACCCGCAGGCGTACGCGAACAATCCGGGCGCGTACAAGTCGTACAGCCGTGCTGTCGCCGCGGGATCTCCCTGCCGCAGTGCCTCGCCGACCTCGCGGTCGGCAGACCCGTTCCGGTACGCCATCGATGCAACCCCTCCCCTTCGTCCGCGCCCCCGTGTGCCCCTGCGGGACTCGCGCCCGGGTGCACTCTACGAGGCGCGGGGCAGACAGGGAATGCCTCGGTCCGGCGAGAGTCCGGCGAGCCCTGTTGCCGGTTCGGATGCGTACGTAGTGTGCGGGGTATGGCGGCATGGACAGCGAACGACATTCCCGATCAGAGCAACCGCACGGTCGTGGTGACCGGTGCGAACAGCGGCCTCGGCGCCGAGACGGCGCGGGCGCTCGCGCGTGCCGGCGCCCAGGTGGTGCTGGCGTGCCGCGACGTCGCGAAGGGAGAGGAGGTGGCCGCGGACATCGGTCCGAACGCGCAGGTGCGCAAAGTGGACCTCGCCGACCTGTCGTCGGTGCGTGCGTTCGCCGCGGACCTCGCCGCGACCCACCCGACCATCGATGTGCTGGTCAACAATGCGGGCGTCATGGCGGTGCCGCTGCGGCGGACCGCCGACGGCTTCGAGATGCAGATCGGCACCAACCACCTCGGCCACTTCGCGCTCACCATGCTCCTTCTCGGGCGCATCACCGATCGCGTCGTCACCGTGAGCAGCACCATGCACCGGATCGGCAAGATCGATCTGGACGATCTGAACTGGGAGCGGCGCCGCTACGAGCGGTGGCCCGCGTACGGCCAGTCGAAGCTGGCGAATCTCCTGTTCGCCTACGAGTTGCAGCGACGGCTCACCGCGCACGGATCACCGGTGAAATCCTTTGCGGTACACCCGGGTTACTCGTCGACGAACCTGCAGTACCGGAGCGAGTCGCGGTACGGGAAGCTCGTCGAGTGGGTGACTCCGGTCATCGGTCAGTCGGCCGCGATGGGAGCACTCCCGTCCCTCTACGCCGCGACCGCCGCGGATGCGGAACCCGGCGGTTTCTACGGGCCCGGCGGCCTGTTCGAGATGCGAGGACACCCCGGGAAGGTGCAGTCCAACGCGCGGTCGCACGACCGGGGCGTCGCCGCGAGCCTGTGGTCGCTGTCCGAGCAGTTGTGCGACGTGCGGTCACCGCTCACGTCAACGTGAACGACACGGGAGGCAGGGCGTCGCGGCGGCACAGACCGGTCTGGTCGACGAGGTCCAGGGTGCGCAGGTAGCGACGTACGAGATCACCCGCGGAGAGCCCCGATTCCGACGCGACGCGCAGCGCTGCGGCAAGGCCGTCGCCGCGGGCCCAGCTGTGGACGGCCCCGACGGCCACCGGGTCCGGGTCGGGGCTCACCGTCAAACCGTGGCGCTGTTCCGCTGCCGCCAGTTCGCCCCAGAGGCGCGTGGTGACGCGCAGGGCCTCGTCCACCGCCGGGGTGGTCCGTCCGGACGCCGCGGCGGTGCGGTGCCGCGTCTCGCCGAGCACGGTCGAGACCACTGCCGCGAGCTCGCAGGGTTCGAGCCCGTCCCATGCTCCGGTCCGCACGCATTCGGCCACCAGAAGGTCGCTCGTGCAATAGATCCGGCCGAGCCGTCGTCCGTCGTCGGTGACGTACGCCGACTCACCGGCCGGGTCGAGGATCACGTAGCCGCGTTCCTCGAGCACGGCGAGGGTGCGATCGAACGTGGTGCGCAGACGTCCGGTGACGCCCTCGATCCGCACGCGCATTCGTTCCGTGTCGGTGACCAGGGTGCCGAGCCGGCCCGCGACGGCCAGGAGGTGCGCCCGGTCGGGCCGCCGGTGGCCCGGGTGTGAACGCACCGCGCGGGCGAGCGCGGTGACGGTGTCCGCGGATGCCGTGGTGCGCGCGAACGCGAGACGCTCGTACAGACTCCGGTATTCGGTGAAACCTGCTGCATCGGCGAGTTCGGCTTCGAGGTCGGCGATCAGCGCGGTATTCGTCCGTACCGCGTCGGACAGCGCGCGCACCGATCGCTCCGCCTGGAATTGGGCGAACGAACGGTCCAGAAGTGTGCGTGCGCCGTCGAGGCCGACGCGGTCGATCAGATTGACGCAGGTGTTGTAGCCCACGCGCAGCGAGCTGTGCAGGGGATAGGCGCGCGTCGAGGCGAGTCCGGCAACGGTGGCGGGGAGGGTGTCGGGCTGCCAGAGCACCACGGCGTGCCCCTCCTCGTCGATCCCGCGCCGACCGGCGCGGCCCGTGAGCTGGGTGTATTCCCCGGGCGTCAGGCGCACAGGTCCGGCTGCCGTCGGTTTGACGAGACGTTCGAGTACGACGGTGCGGGCCGGCATGTTGACCCCCACCGCGAGGGTTTCGGTCGCGAACACCACGCGGACGAGCCCGCGCGTGAACAGGTCCTCGACCGCGTGCCGGAATGCCGGAACGAGGCCGGCGTGGTGTGCGGCGAATCCACGCTCGAGCCCCTCGATCCAGTCGGAGTAGCCGACCGCGTCGAGGTCGGCCGGGGGCAGAGAAGCCGTGTGCCGGTCGGCTATCGCGCGGATCTGCGGGACCTCCGCCGCCTCGGTGAGACGCAGGGAAGAGTCGAGGCATTCGGTGACGGCGGCGTCGCATCCCGACCGGCTGAAGCGGAACCAGATGGCGGGCAGGAGTTGTTCGGCCTCGAGCCGCGCCACGATCTCCGGGCGATCACCGCCCGCGGGAAGGGGTGCCGAGGTCCGGCGCTTACGGCGTTTCCTTGCTCCGGGGGATGGAGCGGCGTCGGCGAGTTGCCGATGTGCGATGTAACGGTCGAGGGTGTCGTCGATGGTCCCGGTGCCGGGGGAGAAGAGGGCGAACAACCGCCCCCCGGCGAGCATGTGCTGGGTGAGCGGGACCGGGCGGACCTCGTCGACGATCACGGTGGTCTCGCCGCGCACCCGGCGGATCCATGCCCCGAATTCTTCGGCGTTGCTCACCGTGGCCGACAGGCTGGCCAGCCGCACCGAGCGGGGAAGGTAGAGGATCGTCTCTTCCCAGACCGCGCCTCGTTCCCGGTCGGCCAGATAATGCACCTCGTCCATCACGACGTGGGTGAGGCCGTCGAGGAGGGGGGAGCGGGAATGCAGCATGCTGCGCAGGACTTCCGTCGTCATGACGACGACGGGGGCGTGCGGGTGAAGGGTGATGTCCCCGGTGAGCAGGCCCACCTCGCCCTCACCGAATCGCTCGACGAGGTCGTTGTACTTCTGGTTGCTCAGCGCCTTGATGGGCGTGGTGTAGAAGCAGGTGCCGCGAGGAGTGGAGTCCCGGGACGTGGGTGAGCTCTGACGAGACTCGAGCGCGAGGTAGGCCGCGAACTCACCGACCACCGTCTTCCCGGCTCCGGTCGGGGCGCAGACCAGCACGTCTCGGTTCTCTTCCAGCGCACGGCAGGCGTCGATCTGGAAGTCGTCGAGCGTGAATCCCACCTCGGCCGCGAACTTCGCGAGCCGCGACCCGTCCTGCATACCCACGTGTCCACGCTACGCGGACGCGGCGTGGACACGTGGTGAGGCCGGGTGGCCCGGGTAATCGGTCAGTCTTCGGAGATCTCGAGGGTGACCTCGATGTTGCCGCGGGTCGCGTTGGAGTACGGGCACACCTGATGAGCCTTCTCGGTGAGCTCGCGGGCCTGTTCGGCGGACAGCTTCGGCAAGGTGACCTCGAGGGTGACGGCGAGGCCGAATCCGCCACCGTCGGTCGGGCCGATACCGACGCGGGCGCCCACGGCGGAGTCACTGATGTCGGCCTTCTCCTGACGGGCGATCATCTGCAGTGCCGAGTGGAAGCACGCCGCATAGCCCGCGGCGAACAGCTGTTCGGGGTTGGTGCCTTCGCCGTTGCCGCCCATCTCGGTGGGCATGGCGAGGTCGACCTCGAGCTTGCCGTCGCTGGTGCGAGCGTGGCCGTTGCGTCCGGCTCCGGTGGCGAGGGCTTCTGCGGTGTAGAGGATCTTCATGGCGGTCCTACCTTTCCTCGGGGGTGTCGCCGGCTGCGTGCTGCAGCGCGGCGGTCAGGCGGTGGAGCGTGTCGCGGAGTTCGGCGAGTTCCTTGAGTTCCAGACGGCCTGCGCGCGCCACGCAGCCGGGGATGCCCTCGGCTTCTTTCCGGAGCGCGTTGCCGGCGTCGGTGAGGCGTACGACGACACGTCGCTCGTCGTCGCGTTGCCGTGTCCGTTCGACGAGCCCGGCCGACTCGAGTCGCTTCAGAAGAGGCGACAGTGTGCCGGTGTCGAGGTCGAGGGCGTCGCACAGGTCCTGCACTCCGCGCGCGTCGCGTTCCCACAGTGCGAGCAGTACCAGGTACTGCGGGTAGGTGACGCCGAGTCGGTCCAGGAGCGGCCGGTAGACCGCCGTGGTGGCGCGCGACGCGCGGTAGAGCGCGAAGCACACCTGCTGATCGAGAGCGAAAGGATCCGACACGTGAAATAAAGTAGCGCACCGTTGTGTTGTGCACAATACAAAGTCTTCTCGTTCGCCGTGACGTAGCTCACCTTCATTTGCCCTAGGGCTTCGGAATTGATGAAGTGTTCGGCACGTTAGTTGAGTGAGTAAGGCTCAAGTCAAGAGAAAGGCTTCGGAATGACGGCATTCTTCGGGCCTGGCGGACCCGGCCGAATCGACCTCTCCCGCTTCATGAGCCGCGGTACGCAGGAACTGATGGCGGTCGCGGCTCGCTTCGCCGCAGAACGCGGCGACGCCGACCTCGATGCGCTGCACCTCCTCCGCGCCATGGCGGAAACCGATCCGGCCCGCACCGTCATGGCCCGCTCCGGAGCCGATCCGGCCGCGGTCGTCGCGGCTGTCGACCAGCGGTTGCCGCAGAGCAACCCGGACTCCGGCGTGTCGGCTCCCGCACTCAGTGGGGCGGTCAAGACCGCGTTGCTGGAGGCACATCAGCTCTCGCGCGCGCTCGGCTCGACCTACATCGACCCCGAGCACGTGTTCTTCGCGCTCGCCGCGGACCAGACCCGCGCCCCGGGACGGTTGCTCGCCTCCCTCGGTGTCACCCCGCAGTCTCTGCAGACGGCGCTCCAGCCGGTGCCGCCGGCCGAAGCGGGTGGCGACTCCGCGACCCCGACGCTCGACCAATTCGGTGTCGACCTCACCGAGCGCGCTCGGAGCGGTGGCATCGACCCCGTCGTCGGCCGCGCCGACGAGATCGAGCAGACGCTCGAGATCCTGTCCCGCCGCACCAAGAACAACCCGGTTCTCCTGGGCGAGGCAGGTGTCGGCAAGACCGCGATCGTCGAAGGGCTCGCCCAGCGCATCGTGGACGGCGAGGTGCCGGAAAACCTGCGCGACAAGCGAATCGTCCAACTCGACCTGACCGGCATGGTGGCGGGCACCCGCTACCGCGGCGACTTCGAGGAACGCCTCACCAAGGTGCTCGACGAGATCACCGCACAGTCGGGCGCACTGATCGTCTTCATCGACGAACTTCACACCGTCGTCGGCGCCGGTGGCGGCAACGACGGGGCGATGGACGCGGGGAACATCCTCAAGCCCAAGCTCGCCCGCGGCGAACTGCACATCGTCGGTGCCACGACACTCGACGAATACCGCAAGCACATCGAGAAGGACCCGGCGCTCGAACGGCGCTTCGGTCCGGTGATGGTCGGTGAGCCGAGCCGTGAGGACACGGTCGCCATCCTCCACGGACTGCGTGACCGGTACGCCGAATTCCACGGTGTCCGCTACACGGACGAGGCCCTCGACGCCGCCGTCGACCTGTCGGTGCGATACCTGCCCGACCGGCACCTGCCGGACAAGGCGATCGACCTCGTCGACCAGGCCGGTGCGCGGTTGCGGCTGCACACCCCGCGCGTCGACGGTGCACAGCTGCGGGACCGGCTCGTCGAACTCGAAGCCGAGAAGGACCGCGCGGTGCAGGCCGAGGACTACGAGGAAGCCTCGCGCGTCCGCGACGAGATCGTCCGGATCCAGCAGCGCATCGACTCCGGTGCGCCGGCTGATGCGGACGTCCCGGTGGTCGGCACCGAACTGATCGCCGAGGTCGTCTCGCGCGCGACGGGAATCCCCGTCACGCAGATGACCAAGGTGGAGAAGGACCGTCTCCGCACACTGGAGGACGAGCTGCACAAGCGCGTCATCGGCCAGGACGAGGCGGTGCGCGCGGTGGCACGTTCCGTCCGCCGGAGCCGCTCGGGCATGAGCGATCCGCATCGCCCGGTGGGCAGCTTCCTGTTCCTCGGCCCGACCGGCGTGGGCAAGACCGAGCTGGCGAAGGCGCTGGCCGAGGTCCTGTTCGGCGACGAGCGCAAGATGCTGCGTGTCGACATGAGCGAGTTCGGCGAACGACACACCGTGAGCCGTCTCGTGGGCGCACCGCCCGGGTACGTCGGCTACGGCGAGGCCGGTCAGCTGACCGAGCAGGTCCGTCGCAACCCGTACTCGGTCGTGCTGCTCGACGAGATCGAGAAGGCGCATCCGGATGTGTTCAACACCCTGTTGCAGGTGCTCGACGACGGCCGTCTCACCGACGGTGAAGGCCGCACGGTGGACTTCACGAACACCGTCGTCATCATGACCAGCAACCTGGGATCGGACATCATCTCCAGCCGTGGTGGGGCCATCGGGTTCACCACCGGCGACGCGGAGGCGGAAGAGAAGCCGCTGCGCGACCGGGTGATGGGACGGCTACGCGAATCGATGCGGCCGGAGTTCCTCAACCGCATCGACGAGATCGTCGTGTTCCGCAGGCTCGACGACGCACAGTTGCACCGGATCGCCGATCTCCTGCTCGACGAGAGCCGGAAGCGGCTCCAGGCCAAGGGCATCGAGATCGACTTCAGCCCCGAGGCCGTGGAGTGGATCGCCCGTCACGGGCACCAGCCCGAGTTCGGTGCCCGCCCGTTGCGGAGGTCCATCGCACGGGTTGTCGACGACCGCATCGCGGATCTGCTGCTCGACGACACGCTGGTCGAGGGCGGACGCGTCGAAGTCGACGTCGCCGGCGCCGCACGGGAGGTGGAGGGGGGGTGTGCTTCCGAAAAACGGGGGGGGGGGTGGCCGGGCCCCCCCCCCCCCCCACCCGCCCTTTCGTACGTCGGTCGTCAGGCTTTGCACAACCTCCGGATCGCATTGAGGGGCAGACGGAGCCACGACGGGCGGTGCCGCGCTTCGTACACCACTTCGTAGACGGCCTTGTCGATTTCGTACGCACGGAGCAACGGCCCGATGTCGCGCGGATCGGATCCGGATGCTGCGGCGTACCCGTCGCAGAACGCGGCGGAGTTGCGTTCTGCCCATTCCCGCGCCCGGAACTCACGCTGCGCCGTGGCGCCGTCGGGATCCCGCTCTCGCACCGAATGGTGGGCGGCGTAATCGAACGAACGCAACATCCCCGCGACGTCGCGGAGCGGGGTGTCGGGATGCCGGCGTTCGACAAGGGACTTGGCGGGTTCACCCTCGAAGTCGATGAGCAGCCACCGTTCCGGTGTGCGCAGCACCTGCCCGAGATGGAGGTCGCCGTGGATGCGCTGCACCGTGACGGGACCGAGCGCGGCGGCTTCGTCGAACCTCGCCTGTATCGCGGGCACGAACTCCACCAGTTCCTCGACCTCGGCGGCGGCGGCCTCGAGCCTGCGGCTCATCGCGGCCGCAAGTCCGGACGCGGGACGCTGGGATTCCCCGAGCGCGGCGGCGAGATCCGAATGGACCTCGGCGACCGCCGTCCCCATCCGGTAGGACTCACCGGCGAAATCCGTACCGACCTCGTCGGCCCGGAGATCCCCTTCGATGAGGAGATCGCGGATACTTCCGAGCGCCATCGCCCACCCGTCCGCGGAATTGGCGGCGAAATCCTGGGCCATCGCGAGCGTCGTGCGGACACCTTCGACATCGGCGTCGATCCACGCACGGATCGGTGCCACGGAGCGGCAGCCCACTTCGGTCAACGCGAGGTGCAACTCCACGTCGGGGTTGATACCCAACGTGAGACGACGGAACATCTTGAGCAGGAGGCGTTCGCCGAGTACGACGGACGTGTTCGACTGCTCCGCGCCGAGCGGGCGCCCGCGCATGCCCGCCTCGAACTCCGCGCCCGGGAGGGTGTGGAGATCGACGGGCCCCTTCGGGCGGCCACTGCTCAGGCTCTGCGCGTACAGGCCGATGATGTCCTGGTCGTGCAGACCGTCGTAGACGAACACGCTGTGCCCCGCGTCGTCCGGTGTCGCCAACGTCCACGGAGCCAGATCGTCCGGCAGGTGCGATCGGTACCCCAACGGCACCTGGTAGATATGCTCGGCAGTGTCCTCGAAGTCGACGGCCACCAGGACGTGGTCGGCGCCGAACCCGGGTTCGTCGGCGAGTGTCTGCCGCAACACGATCCGCACGCCGGTGATGGTGTGGCCCTTCGCGGCGAACCAGCGCTGGCGTGGGAGCCAGTGTGCCAGGCCCGCTTCGAGGTCGGCGTCCGGATAGCGGCTGTCGTTCTGTTCGGTCATGGCTGCACCGCCGCTTCCGCTTCGCTGCTGACGGGATGTGATCCTGCGCCTTCTGTCGTGGGATCCGGTTGCAGAGCGAACCAGAAGAACCCGTGACCGGGGAGCGTGAGCATGTAGCCCTCCTCGGTGATCGATGGGAACGGCACCGACCCGGTGAGCTCGACCGGGATCCACCCGACGAACCTCGACAGATCCAGCACCACGGCCTGCGGATAGCGGGAAAGGTTGTTCACGCACAGGATGACGTCGCTGTAGTTGCGATCCGGGGTCGTTTCCATCTCCCGGAGATACGACAGGACCGCGGGGTTGGCGCTGCCGAGTTCGGTGAACGCCGCCTTGCCGAACGCGGGGTGCTGCTTGCGGACCTGAATCATCCTGCGAGTCCAGTGCAACAGCGAGTTCGTCGAGTTCAGCTGGGACTCGACATTGACCGCGTTGTACCCGTACGTGGGATCCATGATGGTCGGAAGATACAGCCGCGCCGGATCGGCGCGGGAGAAACCGGCATTGCGGTCGGGAGTCCACTGCATCGGGGTACGCACCGCGTCGCGGTCACCGAGCCAGATGTTGTCGCCCATGCCGATCTCGTCGCCGTAGTACAGCACCGGGGACCCGGGCAGGCTCAGCAGCAACGCCGTGAACAACTCCAACTGGTTGCGGTCGTTCTCGAGCAGAGGGGCCAGGCGCCTGCGGATCCCGATGTTCGCCCGCATCCGCGGGTCGGTGACGTACTCGGAGTACATGTAGTCACGCTCTTCGTCCGTCACCATCTCGAGCGTGAGTTCGTCGTGGTTGCGCAGGAAGATGCCCCACTGCGCGGTGCGGGGAATCGACGGGGTCTGCGCGAGGATCTCCGAGATCGGGAATCGGTTCTGGCGGCGAACCGCCATGAAGATCCGGGGCATGAGCGGGAAGTGGAACGCCATGTGGCACTCGTCGCCGATCTCCGGCTCACCGAAGTACTCGACCACGTCCGACGGCCACTGGTTCGCTTCCGCGAGCATGACCCGGCCCGGGTATTCGGCGTCCATCACCGCCCGGCACTTCTTCAGGAACGCGTGGGTCTCGGGCAGGTTTTCGCAACTGGTGCCCTCGCGCTCGAACAGGTAGGGCACCGCGTCGAGCCGGAATCCGTCGATGCCCAGGTCCAGCCAGAAGCGGAGGACGTCGAGCATGGCGTCCTGGACTTCGGGGTTGTCGTAGTTCAGATCGGGCTGATGCGAGAAGAACCGGTGCCAGTAGTACTGCTTGCGCACCGGATCCCACGTCCAGTTCGAGGTCTCCGTGTCCACAAAGATGATGCGGGCATCCTTGTAGGCCTCGTCGCTGTCGGACCACACGTAGAAATCCCCGTAGGGACCGTCGGGTTCGGCACGCGACTCCTGGAACCACGCGTGGGTATCGGAGGTGTGGTTCATGACCAGGTCCGTCACCACGCGGATACCGCGCTTGTGCGCTTCGTCGAGGAACGTCACGAAGTCGTCGACCGTCCCGAATTCCGGTAACACCGCGCGGAAATCGCGGATGTCGTAGCCGCCGTCCCGCAGCGGGGAATCGTAGAACGGGGGCAGCCAGATGCAATCGGCCCCGAGCCACGCGATGTAGTCGAGTTTTTCGGTCAGCCCCCGCAGGTCACCGGTCCCGTCGTGGTTCGAGTCGTTGAACGCGCGCACGAGAACCTCGTAGAACACCGCGGTCTTGAACCAGTCGGGATCGATCGGAAGGTTGCGTGCATGCGCGAAATCCTCGGACCGTGTCTCGACGATGTGCCCGTCGGGGGTGTGCTCGGGTTCCACAGCTCGGGCGGTCGGATCGGCTGGGCTTTCTGCTGGCATGAAACCTCCGGGCTCGTCATCGTGCAGGGCGGAACCTCAGGGTTCCCCGGCGTCGGCCGGTCCACACCCGGCCCGGCTGAAAGCGAGGTGAGGGCATGCGTGCGCGGATACATTGACGCCCATGACTGCGAATCGGCCGGAGGGCCGGGTGGCCGAACTGTGCACCCGGATGCGTTCCTTCATCGACGAGGAGGTTATCCCGCTCGAGCCGACATTGTCGCGGCAGGACGACGACGGCGCCGCGGCGCTGGACGGGCTGAAGAGCCGCGCGAAGGACCTCGGATTGTGGGCGCTCGGGCACCCGGAGGAGATCGGTGGCGGGGGAGTTCCGTTCCTGGACTTCGTCTATCTCAACGAGATCATCGGCCGGTCGGAGTTCGGTCAGCTCGCGGTGGGGTCGGTGTCGATGCAGGACGCGCTGATGCTGCATCGGCACGGCACCGAGGAACAGCGTCGTCGCTGGGTTCCCGGTCTCGTCTCCGGCGAGATCCTGCCGTCGGTCGGCATGACAGAGCCCGACGTGGCCGGCTCCGACCCGGTGCTCGTGCAGACGACCGCCCGTCTGGACGGAGCGGAGTGGGTCGTCAACGGCCGTAAGTGGTTCACCACCGGCGCCCGGCAGGCCGGCTACTGCACGGTGTTCGCGCGCACCGAACCCGACTCGACGCCGCTTCACCGCAGTATCAGCGCTGTCATCGTCCCGACGGATACGCCGGGCTTCGAGATCGTCCGGTCGATCCCCACGATGGGGTACGACCCGAGCGACCACTACGAGGTGCGCTACACCGACGTCAGGGTTCCTGCAGACAACGTGCTCGGGGGACGCGGCAACGGTTTCCTGGTCGCCCAGGACCGCCTCGGACCCGGCCGGGTCTTCCACTGCATGCGCTGGCTCGGGCAGGCGCAACGGGCATTCGAACTGATGTGTGCGCGCGCCAACGCCCGGTTCGCACACGGGTCGCTCCTCGCCGACAAGGGCGAGATCCAGCGGTACGTCGCCGAATCGGCCGCACAGATTCAGGCGGCGCGCCTCATGACGCTCGACGCGGCCCGGGTCATGGACGCTGGTGAGGACGCCCGGGTACAGATCGGTCTCATCAAGTTCTGGGGCGCGCGGATGCTGCACGACGTCGTCGACCGGGCGATCCAGGTACACGGGGCGCTGGGCCTGACCGCGGATACGCCCCTCGAGGCCATGTACCGGCGGGCACGGTATGCGCGCATCTACGACGGCCCCGACGAGGTGCATCGCATGTCGACCGCCCGCCGGATGCTGCGCGACCCGGAGCGAGTGCCGTGGCGGTAGGGACCGTCTCGTTCGCGCCGCCGAAGGGCGATCCGTTGCTCGGCACCGGGGAGCGGAACGGCGTCGCATACGGCCGCCTCGCGGAGGTGTCTGCTTGCCCGGGAACAGGTTCGGCGAAGATGCACCCGGACCCGAAGTTCCTGCCGGGGAGCGTCGGGGCGAGTCGGTGTGCCGCGTCACAGAACCGGTTCGGCGAGTTCTGGTAGAGTCCGTCGCTATGCAGCGCACCTATTTTTGGTTTAGCGGGCCGGCCCTGGGTGGGTCGGTCGGCGTGACCGCGCGCTGACTTCCTCACCCACGAGCCGGATACAGACCGGCTCGACGGGATCTCAGGGTTCTTCCGGGTCGGCTTCCTTCACCGAGAACAGGAACGCAACCCGATGAGCTCCACCACTGGAATCTCCACCACCAATCTCGACGAGCAGCGCACCGTGCGGGTGAGTCCGCTCGCCGCGCCGTCGGAGATCCGCGCCGAATACGCCCCTGACGCCGTCGTGGCGGCGACCGTGCGATCCGGCCGCGCCGACACCGTCAATATCCTGAACGGCACCGACGACCGCCTCGTCGTGGTGGTCGGCCCGTGCTCGGTCCACGACCCCGCCGCAGCCATGGATTACGCTCGCCGGCTCGCCGCGAAGGCTGACGAATTGCGCGACGACCTGCACATCGTGATGCGTGTGTACTTCGAGAAGCCGCGCACCACGCTCGGCTGGAAGGGTCTGCTCAACGACCCGCACCTCGACGGCAGCTACGACATCAACACCGGCCTGCGAATCGGCCGGAAGTTGCTGCTCGATGTGTCGAGCCTGGGCCTGCCCGTCGGCTGCGAGTTCCTCGATCCGATCCTCCCGCAGTACTACGCCGACCTGGTCACCTACGGCGCGATCGGTGCACGCACTGCCGCCAGCCAGGTGCATCGTCAGCTGTGCAGCGCCCTGTCGATGCCGGTCGGGATCAAGAACTCCACCGAAGGCGACGTGCAGGTCGCGGTCGACGGAACCCGCGCCGCAGGTGCGAGCCACGTGTTCCCCGGCACCGACCTCGACGGCCAGGCCGCGCTCATCCAGACCGTCGGCAACCCGGACTGCCACGTCATCCTCCGCGGCGGCAGCGCCGGCCCGAACTACGATGCCGAGACCGTCGCCGACACGATGGCGCGCCTGCGCAAGGGTGGGTTGCCGGAACGGGTGGTCATCGACGCGAGCCACGGCAACAGCAGCAAGAACCACGAGAAGCAGGTCGACGTCGTGACCGACATCGCCGAGCGTCTCGAAGCCGGAGAACAGGGCATTGTCGGTGTGATGCTGGAGAGCTTCATCGAAGCCGGCCGGCAGGACTTGACGCTCGGCTCGTCCGACGAGCTCGAGTACGGTAAGTCCATCACCGATGCGTGCATCGACTGGGCAACCACTGCAGTCCAACTCGACCGGCTCGCCGACGCGGTGCGTGCCCGTCGCGCCTGATCCACTCGGTTTTCTGCATTCGCTCCGACATCCACGTCGGAGCGAATGCAGGACGCACCGAAGCGCTCTGCAGATGCCGCACATGGCAAATGATTTGTGTACGAGCACCTTTCGGTCTGTCCGGCGTGCAGACGCACGTAGCCGGGTCACCGCCGGCGATCCCGCCCGAAACCCGTATACAGACAATAAGGATCAAACGGTAATCTGGGTGGTACGCAAAGAGAGCCGACCCCACTTGCGGTAGCGTGCCATCACATGGATGGGGAGGCACTGTCGATCGTCGTACCGGCTCGCAACGAGGAGCGGTACATCGGGCCATGCTTGTCGGCGCTTCTCCAGCAGCAAGAGGACATCCTCGAAATCATTGTGGTGGACAATAATTCCACCGACAACACGGTGCAGATCGTCGAAGCTGTCGCGGCCGGTAATCCGATCGTCCGGCTCGTGACGGAGAAGCGCCCCGGTGTCGCGTTCGCCCGCAACGCGGGATTCGATGCCGCCGAGGGTTCGATCTTCGGGCGGATAGACGCGGACACGCGTGTGCGCGCGGGGTGGGCGCGTACCGCACGGGAGTTCTTCGCCAGAGACGACGTGGCAGCGGTCGGCGCGGTCAGCGGTCTCAACAACTCGTACGACTCGCCCTACCGCGGGCTGAAGAAGCGGTACTACGAAAAGCAAGTCGCGAAAGGTCTGTTCGGCGGCGAACGCCGGGTCAACAACATCCACGGCGCCAACATGGTGATCAGGCGCTCCGCATGGGATCAGGTGCGGGAGGCGATCAGTACCGACCCCGGCATCCACGAGGACGTGGACCTCGCCCTCTGTCTGCGCGAGCACGACATCGAGATCGCCCAATTGACGGATCTGTTCGTCGACATCTCTCCCCGCCGGGCGCTGACCCCACCCCTGGAGTACATCGAGTACACCCGTTCCATGGTCCGAACCTACGATGTGCACGGCCTGCTGACCCCGGAGGTCGCACGCGTCGTGCGCCTGCAGTGGCTGGGTCACCTCGGCGTCTATGCCGCATATCGGCTCTACGACCCGGACCGAGGCCGATTCGCACTCTCGCGGGCCTTCTCGGGTGGTGTCGAACGTGCGATGCCCGTCTCGGATCAGACGAGCGGTGTGAAGTCCCGACTCCCCAGATAGGGCGGGCGCGGGTTCTTCGCTGCGAACGGCTCTACCAGGGTGTTCTCCACGCTGTTGAACACCACGAAGAGATTCGAGCGCGGAAACGGGGTGATGTTCCCGTTGGAGCCGTGCATGCAGTTGGAATCGAATACCGTTGCGGAACCTGCGGATCCCGTGAAGGTGGCGATGCCGTACTCGGCGGCCATCCGGGTGAGGCTGTCTTCGTCGGGAGACCCGGTCTGCGGCGCGTGGGTGACGAGCGACTCGCGGTAGTAGTCCTCCGGAGTCTCTCCCGCACACGAGACGTAGGTGCGGTGCGAACCCGGCATGATCATCAAACCGCCGTTGTAGCCGTAGTTCTCGGTCAAGGCGAGCGAGATGCTGAGCGCCCGTGGCTTGGGCATTCCGTCCTCGGCGTGCCAGGTCTCGAAATCCGAGTGCCAGTAGAACGGCCCGCCGCGGAAGCCTGGTTTGACGTTGAGTCGCGATTGGTGGATGTACACGTCGGAGCCGAGCAATTGCCGTGCAATCCCGGCTATTTCGGGACGGCGGACAATAGAGGCCACGAGATCGCTGAGCAGATGGACGTCGAAGATGGAACGGACGTCGCCGCTACCCTGCTCGCGGATCACACGCGCGTCGTCACCCAGTTCACCGCCGAGCCGTGATGTTTCTTCCAGGAGGTTTCCCACGTCGTTCCCGGGAAGAAGCGCTTCTGCAGTATGGAATCCTCGGCGGTCGTATTCGGTGACCGCCTCGGCGGGCAACGGCCCCTCGGCCGCACTTCCCCACACGACCGGATCCGGCCTCGCGAACGATTCGCACTTCGCTCGGCTCCGGGTCGGATACTCATCCTGTACCGCAGCGCGCATAACGGTGTTTCACCCTCTCCCAGGTCGACAGAGCTTCGCCTCCCAGACTTACCCACTCACCGCCACGTTATGCAACCCGGGTGGATTCCGTGCCGGTTCCGGGCACCGGGTTCCCGGGTGCGTCGTCGTGTCCCGGTAGGAGCGGGATTGCGAACCCCGGTTACCGCGGTGAGCGGTAACTGCTCGGGGTGTTGCCCGTCCACCGCTTGAACGCGCGCCTGAAGGCACTCGGCTCGGAGAACCCGAGTCGGGCCGAGAGGTCGTCGACCGACTCGCCGCGCCGCAGCCCGGCGATGGCGAGATCGCGGAGTACTTCCTCGCGCAATTGGCCGAGTGACGTGCCCTCCTGGCGCAGCAGCCGGCGGAGGTGAGGGGTGCTCACGGTGAGCATTCCCGCAATGTCCTCGGCGGTGGCAGTGCGTCCGTTGATTCCCGACTCGAAGATGCGGCGCACCTGCGACGACACGGTCGACTCGTAATCCCGTTCCGACAGAATGAGATTCGGGGAGTCGCGGAGATACTCGTCGAGCGACTCCTCCGACTGCACGAGCGGCGACGTCAGTGCGGAATTGTGGATTTCGAGCGCTGCGCGGCCCGCTCCGAAGGTCACGGGGACACCGAACATCGAATCGTAACTACGAGCAAGAACCGGATCCGGTTCGGCGTACGGCAACATCACCGATTCCAGCCGGACTCTGCCGCCGACCAGCCAGGCCGCGAAGCGGTGCAGCAGCATGAGGAGAAAGTCGACGGTGACGCGTGTCTTCTCGTCGACCACCTCCGGCAGCGCGACATCGAGGTACGTGGTGGTGTCACCCGGGGTCAGCGACAACTGGGGGAGCGACCGGACCACCCGGTTGACCTCGACCATGCGGCTGAGCGCGCGCGCGAGATCGGGGCAGTGGATCAGCGTCAGGCACATCACCCGGAACATTCCGCGAGGGACCGGACCGGGCGCCAGCCCGAACAGTTCGTCGTCCGTGATCTGCCACGCCATCTGGGTGAACCGGCTCACCTGTGCCGGCGTCAGGCGCGCGTGAGGGTGCGCGAGGACCGCGCGACTGATTCTGGCCGCGTCCAGCGCCGGTTGGAGATCGACTCCGGCGTCCGCGCCGGTGCGTACCGCCCGGGATACGAAGTCGGACGGAATGGTGGGCCGCGACATGATCTAGAGGGCCTCCTGCAGCGTGCGCAACCGATCTACCGCTTCCGCGAGCACGTCGTCCCGCTTGCAGAACGCGAATCTCACCAGATGGTTCCAGGCCTGCGTGTCGTCGACGAACACGCTCACGGGGACCGCGGCCACCCCGATCCGTTCCGGCAGTTCACGGCAGAATGCGACACCGTCGCGGTAACCGAGCGGCGTGAGATCGGCGCACACGAAATATGTTCCGGCCGAGTCGAGTACGCCGAACCCGGCGCCCTTCAATGCATCGGACAGCAGAGTGCGTTTGCGTTGCAGGTCGTCGCGCATCGACCTGATCCAGTCCTGCTCGTGGGTCAGGGCGTGGGCGACTGCGGGCTGGAAGGGTGCGCCGCCCACGAAGGTCAGGAATTGCTTCGCCGCGCGCACGGCGTCGATCAGCTCGCTGGGCCCGAGCGCCCAGCCGATCTTCCATCCCGTGACGTTGAACGTTTTCGCGGCACTCGACACGGTGACCGTGCGCTCCGCCATTCCCGGCAGAGACGCGAGCGGGATATGCCGGCGGCCGTCGAACACCAGGTGTTCGTACACCTCGTCCGACAACACCAGAAGATCGTGTTCGCACGCCAACTCGGCCAGGGCCGTCAGGGCCGTCTCGTCGTACACGGTGCCGGTGGGGTTGTGCGGGGTGTTGACGATGAGCATGCGCGTGCGGTCGGTGATCGCGGCGCGCAGGGCGTCCACGTCCAGCACGAAGCCGGCTCCCGCCCGGGCGAGCGGGACGGTGCGGCGAGTCGCGCCGGCTAGCGCGACCGCGGCGGCGTACGAGTCGTAGTACGGCTCGGTGAGCAGCACTTCCTCGCCCGGCTCGACGAGCCCGAGGACAGCCGCGCTGATGGCTTCGGTGGCTCCGACGGTGACGAGTACTTCGCAGTCGGGATCGTGTTCGATGCCGTAGCGGTCGGCGCGGTCCGCGGCGACGGCCTGCCGGAGCGCGGGAATACCCGACCCGGGCGGGTACTGGTTGACCCCGTCGGCGATGGCCTGTCGCGCGATCTCGAGCATCTGCGGTGGACCGTCGACATCGGGGAAACCCTGGCCCAGGTTGATCGCGTCGTGCCGGATCGCCAGGTCGGTCATCTCGGCGAAGATCGTCGAGGCGAACGGTCGTAGCCGGGCGACGGTGCGCACTGCCGCTGCCGGTCTCCTCGAATCAGCCACTCGTGAAGCCTATCGTCCGCCCTGTCACATCCGGGACGGCTGCCTCGTCAACAGTACGAACGGCTCGGCCGGGACCGGCGAGGAGTCCCGGGGCCGCGAGAAAACCGGAGGACGTCATGCCGCGAATCGAACCGGTCACCCCCGAACGGGCCGGCCTGGCCACCCGCGCGACCTATGCCTTTGCTGCGCGCCGCTACGGGGTGGTTCCCGAGCCGTTCGCGGTGCTCGCGCACCACCCGGCGTTGATGCGCGCGACCGGAGTACACGAGATGCTGGTCGAGCGAGCCTCGAAGGTGCTTCCGGCCAACGTGCGTGAACTCGCGGTGTACCGGGCAGCGTGGACTCTCGGATGTTCGTGGTGCGTCGACTTCGGCACGATGCTGCAGCGCCTCGACGGACTCGACACCGAGCGCCTCGCCCACATCGCCGACTATGCGACGTCGGACCTGTACAGCGACGACGAGAAGGCTGCGATCGCATACGCGGACGCGGTCACCGGGGATGTTGCCACCGCCGTGACAGACGAGCAGGTCGCGGATCTCGAACGGAGATTCGGGCGGGCCGGGGTGGTGGAACTGACCTATCAGATCGCTCTCGAGAACATGCGGGGCCGGATGAACTCGGCACTGGGCATCCAGGAGCAGGGCTTCAGCACCGATGCGTGTCGTGTGCCGTGGGCGGACGACGCTGCGGCGGCGGGGAAGTGAGTTACTCGGGTATCACGATCTCGGCGATCGAGCCCGGATTCCAGGCGACCTCCCAGCGAAAGCCGTCGGGGTCGGCGAAATAACCGGTGTAACCGCCCCACAGGCGGTCGGTGCCGCCCGACACCGGATCGGCGCCTGCCCGTCGGGCGGTCTCGAGCACGACGTCCACTTCGTCGCGGGTCGCGACGTTGTGGGCGAGGGTGACGGGTGGAACCCCGCTCCACGATGTCGGGCCGACCTCCGCCTCGAATTCGGTGCGGGCCCACAACGACAGGATCACGTGGGCGCCGACACGGATCATCACCACTTCGCCGGGTTCTTCGACCACTGCGGACCAGCCCAGTCCGTCCACGTAGAACTCCCGGGCGCGGTCGACGTCCTCGACGGCGAGGGTCACGAGACTGAGACGCTGGTCCATGCGCCCGACCCTAGCGGTGGCGCCGGGGTCCGGGCGACGGATCAGCGCCGGCCCAGGGGTACGAGAACGCCGCGCCGCAATTTCTCCGGGTTGGCCAGGTCGTAGGCGGCCCAGACCCGGCCGTCGCGAACCGTGCATCCCGTCACGCGGGGCGGGTATCCGCGCCGACCGTCGCCGCCGAGCCCGTGGTTGAGCAGGCCGAGTTCGCCGTTGACGCGGACCGGTTCGAACGCCGCGAACGACTCCGGGCCGTACCGGCGTATCAGCCCTGCGAAGAACCGGGCGAACTTCTCCGCACCGAACACCACGTTGAGTGCGGTCGAGGTGGTGCCACCGGCGTCTCCGATCAGCCGCGCATCGGGGTGCAGCGCCGCGATCACGCCGTCGATGTCTCCCGCGGCGAACGCCGCCACCAGCACGGCGACGGCGTTCTCGTGTTCGGCGGTGGGGGTCGGGGGCGGTGTGTCGGCCACGGCACGGCGAGCGCGGGAGGCGAGTTGCCGCGCCGCTGCCGACCCGATGCCGAGAACGGTCGCCACTTCGTCGAACGGCACACCGAACCCGTCGTGCAGCACGAACGCGATGCGCTGCGGCGGCGGCAGCACATCGAGGACGATCAGCGCGGCGAGCCGGTTGTCCTCGTGCTGCACCACCTGTTCGAGCGGGTCCGGCGGGCTGGTGCCGCCGAGTGGCGTGACAATCGGTTCCGGCAGCCACTGTCCCACATATTTCTCGCGCCGTACCGCGGCGGACCGGAGCTTGTCGAGGCACAGCCGGCCCACGACAGTGGTCAGCCACGCACGCAGATTGCCGATCTCGCCGGCATCGACGGTCGCGAGCCGGAGCCAGGAGTCCTGCACCGCGTCCTCGGCGTCGGCGACACTGCCCGTGAGCCGGTACGCGACCGTCAACAGGTGGGCGCGGTGTTCCTCGAATGATTCCGCAAGCCCGGACGCGCGCATATTCTCGATGCTACGAGCAGGATCACCGTCGCGGGCAGGACTCCGGGTGCATCCGACACGGTGCACGGAGGTGAGCGATGCCGGTGACGAGCGCAGGTCTGCTGCTCTACCGCGTCGACGACACCGGGCTGCTCGAGCTGTGGCTCGTGCATCCCGGCGGCCCGTACTGGACTGGAAAGGACACCGCCGCCTGGTCGGTGCCGAAGGGAGAGTACGGACCCGAGGAGGAGCCCCGCGAAGTCGCGACCCGTGAGTTCGAGGAGGAATGCGGCTTTCCCGCGCCGGACGTGCCGTTGTCGCTGCTCGGCCGTTATCGGCAGGCGTCGGGCAAGATCGTGAGTGTCTACGCCGGCGAAACCGACGCCGACCTCCGGTTCGTCTCGAGCAACACGTGCGAGATCGAATGGCCGCCCCGGTCGGGGAAGCGGCTGACGATTCCCGAAGTCGACGATGCCCGCTGGATCACGTTCTCCGACGCGGAAACCAAGCTGGTGAAGGGCCAGCGCCCGATTCTGGTGGCGCTGCGAGCACGGCTCGACGACGTGGGCCGCCGGTACCGCACCGAATAGGGCTGGCCTGTCGAGGTTTTCGCTGATTCTGACGCGTGCGTGCGCTCCCATCGGCGGAGCACACGGCATCGTCCGTACCGAATCGGGGGATACTTGCCCAGGCAACAAGATCGTCGACTCGAGTGAGGACCCACATGCGTTTCGGACTTTTCATCCCTCAAGGTTGGAGACTGGACCTGGTCGGTATCGATCCCGCCGATCAGTGGCCCGTCATGCGCGATCTCGCGTTACGCGCCGACAAGGGCCCGTGGGAATCGATCTGGGTGTACGACCATTTCCACACCGTCCCCGAACCCACCGACGAGGCCACCCACGAGGCGTGGACTCTGGTGTCCGCATTCGGCGCCGTGACCAGCCGGGTGCGGCTCGGTCAGATGTGTACGGCCATGAGCTACCGCAACCCTGCGTATCTCGCGAAGGTGGCTGCGACCGCCGACATCATCTCGGGCGGCCGCGTGGAAATGGGTATCGGGGGCGGGTGGTACGAGCAGGAATGGCGTGCCTACGGCTACGGCTTCCCGTCCGCCGGAGAACGTTTGCGCCGCCTCGACGAAGGCGTCCAGATCTTCAGGCAGGCCTGGACCACGGGCACGGCAACGCTCGACGGCAAGCACTACCAAGTCGACGGAGCGATTGTGCGTCCGCTGCCCCTCCAGGAAGGTGGGATCCCGCTCTGGATCGCCGGCGGCGGGGAAAAGGTGACGTTGAAGATCGCGGCGAAGTACGCGCAGTACACCAACTTCGACGGAACCCCCCGGGGATTCGCGCACAAGTCGCAGGTCCTGCGAGAGCACTGCGCCGAGGTCGGCACGGATTTCGATGCCATCGTGCGGTCCGCCAACTACAACGTCGCGATCGGACGGACGGAAGCGGAGGTGCAGGACAGGCTCGAGGCGCTGCGTGCACGACTCGAACCGATCGTCGGTGCCGAGAAGGCGGACGGGGCGCTGGACGCATTCCGGGGTATGCCCGCGGTGGGAACGCCCGAGCAGATCGTCGAGAACCTCACGGCGCTGAAGAAGCAGGGACTCGAGTACGCGATCTTCTACTTCCCCGAAGCGGCCTATGACACCACGGGACTCGAATTGTTCGAGCAGGAGGTGCTTCCGCACCTCGCGTAGGGGACGTCAGACCGGCCAACCGTCGGCCGGTTCGCGGGGGTCGCCGGGCAACAGGGCCGCCACCCACACGTCGCGCGGGACTCCCCGTTGCAGGAGGCCGTGTCGGGCGACCCCCTCGAACCGGAAACCGAGGCGGCGTGCGACGGCCGCGGACGGCACGTTGCCGACCAGCGCTCGCCACTCCACACGCCATGCCTGCAACCCGTGCCGGCCGAAAGCGAAGTCGCACACCAGACGTGCGGCGGCGGTGGCGAGTCCGCGGCCGCGGGCCTCGGGAGCCAGCCAGAAACCGATCTCGGGCGCTGCGCTGCCGTGCTGCACGAAACCGATCATTCCGAGCAGCGGGCCGTCACGACTCGTGCGGATTCCCCAGTCGGGAAAACCGTTGGCCCACTTGTGCGGAACGATGTCCTCCACGAACCTGACGGCGTCGGCACGGGTGTACGGGTGGGGGACTGTGGTCCATTTTGCGACCGCGGGATCACTACAGCCGTCGGTGATCGCGTCGATGTCCCCGCTTCCGGGGACGGACAGGACGACGGTGCCGTCGGTGAGGATCGAGGGCTGCATGTCAGCGCAGTTCCGGTGGAAGTTCCCTCAGGTCCAGTTCGACTCGTCGCTCGTCGCTGGCGTTGATCTCGTCCGCGGAAGACAGCTTGGACTTCAGCAGTTTCCATTCGGATTCGTCGATCGCCGCCGTGGCCTTCGCCAGGACCGCAGCATCACGAGTGGCCCACGCAAGAGGCATCGGGCTGACCATCTGCCACACCCCGGACTTGTTGCGTGTGGTGCGGTCGGAGAGCACGGCGACACAGGGAACCCGTTCGCCCACCTTCGCGCGGTGCCCCGGGATGGCCTGGACGTCCCGGGTGACGAGGGCGTAATGATGGCGCCCGGTGCCTTCCGCCGCGCCGTCGGTGGGCTTGGCGATATCGATCAGGGCGAGCAGGGTCAGACCACGGGCCCGGGTGGTCGCGACCAGCGCAGGAACCAGTGGGCTGTCGCGGTAGAGGTCTTCGATCGTGCCGACTTTGCGGGGAGCCCACAACGCGACCCACACCGACGTCACCGCGGCCACGACGAGCACCGATCCGACGATGTACGACCAGGCGTGGCCGAGGACGAAGAGCCACACCGCACCCGCGGCGCACAACAACGCGACGATCACCGCGGATCGTCGCAGACTGCGCACCTCCGCGAGCGTCTGGTTCACGGCTTTCGCGTGGGGCAGGTCGACGGGAAACTCGAATCGGCGCACGTGATCCAGCATATCGGCCACGCGCGCGGCCACGTTCACCGGAAGCATCCGGCTGGCGGGCGCGCCCGCTCGGTGGCCGGCGGGTCTCAGCCGATCTGCGGTCCGAGAAGATCGTCGGCGTCGGTGATCCGGTACGCGTACCCCTGTTCCGCGAGGAACCGCTGCCGGTGGGCGGCGTACTCGGCGTCGAGGGTGTCGCGGGCGACCACGGAGTAGAAGTGGGCCTGCCCGCCGTCGTGCTTGGGTCGCAGCAGCCGGCCCAGACGCTGGGCTTCTTCCTGCCGGGACCCGAACGTTCCGGACACCTGCACGGCGACCGACGCCTCGGGCAGGTCGATCGAGAAGTTCGCGACTTTCGAGACCACGAGCACGCCCAGCTCGCCCGCCCGGAACCGGTCGAACAGCGCTTCGCGTTCCTTGTTCCGTGTCGACCCCTTGATCACCGGGGCGTCGAGAGCGGCACCCAGCTCGTCGAGCTGGTCGATATAGGCGCCGATGACGAGCGTGGGAGCACCGGCGTGTTTCGCGAGAATCGACTCCACCACCGGGATCTTGGTCCGGGCGGTCGAGCACAGCTTGTACCGCTCCTCCGGCTCGGCGACCGCGTAGGCCATCCGCTCCGCGTCGGTGAGCGTGACTCGCACCTCGACGCAGTCCGCCGGGGCGATCCACCCCTGGGCCTCGATGTCTTTCCACGGCGCGTCGTAACGCTTCGGGCCGATCAGGGAGAACACATCGCCTTCACGACCGTCCTCGCGCACGAGGGTCGCGGTCAGGCCCAGCCGGCGACGCGACTGGAGGTCGGCTGTCATCCGGAACACCGGTGCGGGAAGCAGATGCACCTCGTCGTAGATCATCAGGCCCCAGTCCCGGGAGTCGAACAGCTCGAGATTGCGGTACTCGCCCTTCGTCTTGCGGGTGATCACCTGATACGTGGCGATCGTGACGGGCCGGATCTCTTTCCTTTCCCCGGAGTACTCGCCGATCTCCTCTTCGGTGAGGGAGGTGCGCGCGATCAGTTCGCGTTTCCACTGCCGCCCCGCGACGGTGTTGGTCACCAGGATCAGGGTCGTGGCACCGGCTTTCGCCATGGCTGCTGCGCCGACCATTGTTTTCCCGGCCCCACACGGCAACACCACGACCCCGGATCCGCCGGCCCAGAACGCATCCGCCGCCATCTCCTGGTAGTCACGCAGATGCCAGGGGTTCGATTCCATGTCGAGGGTGATCGGGTGCGCCTCACCGTCGACGTAACCGGCAAGATCCTCGGCGGGCCAGCCGATCTTGAGCAGCATCTGCTTGACGCGGCCACGCTCGCTGGGGTGCACCACGACGGTGTCGTCGTCGATGCGGGCGCCGAGCATGGGCGCGATCTTCTTGTTTCGGAGCACCTCTTCGAGAACCGCACGGTCCAGGCTCACCAGGGTGAGGCCGTGGACGGGGCTCTTCACCAGTTGCAGTCGCCCGTAGCGGCCCATGGTGTCGACGATGTCGACGAGCAAAGGTTGGGGGACCGCGAAACGCGAGTGACTGACCAGCGCATCGACGACCTGCTCTGCGTCGTGGCCCGCGGCCCGCGCATTCCACAGGGCGAGCGGTGTGACCCGATAGGTGTGGATGTGCTCCGGGGCGCGCTCGAGTTCGGCGAACGGCGCGATGGCTTGTCGGGCTTCGGCGGCACGTGGGTGGTCGACCTCGAGCAGCACGGTCTTGTCGGACTGGACGATCAAGGGTCCGTCGGCCACGAATGCCTCCTGGGATAGAGAGTAGAACTCTCCTATTCTCCTGACTGGAGACGCGATCCGCCACCCACGGGCCGCGTGTGCCGCCGACGTCACCCCGTGAGAGAGCGACGTACCTCCATCAAGCACACCAGCGCCTCGGAAATTCCGGAGCGATAGCCCGCGTCCTTTTCCGACAGTGCCGGTGAAGAATCCAATTCGTGCTCGAGGCGTTCCTGAATTCTATCCAGGGCCGACATCGTCCTTTTCACTTGTGAAATCCTGTCTTCTGATTCTTTGTTGCCGAATTGCTGAAAAAACCCGAGGGTCACACCATCCGGGAGAATTCACCGGCCTGCGCGTCGAGCACGAAAAGGCGTGCCCGCGCGAGTGCGGACCGGAAGCCGTGCGCGAAGGGCGACGGCGAACCGTCGTCCCCCGCGCGCTCCGAAATGTCTGTGAACTGCTCGTACAGGTCGTCCAGCAGGGTGGCTGAGGATGTGGTCACTCTGTGTCCCGAGGTGGTCGTGCGCCGGAAAGCCGTCAGTGCCGCTTGCGCTTCTTGATGAATTCGGTGTCGTCGGTCTGTTTCTGGCGCTTTTCCGCGCGCCGTTCCTTGAGGGACTGCGACGGTTTCTTGAGAGTTTTGCCCTTGTCGGCCATTGTCGTTCCTTTCGGGAATGGTCGAACACTCGACAAGTCCAGACCATAACCCATTTACAGAAAAAAGCCAGTCGCGCAGGAAAGGGTCGGTCCGCACCGCGATACCGCACGAAAAGGTGACGGCGGTAGGTTGTGACGGCGAACACCGTGCCGCACCCGCGCGGTCGGGCGAAGGAGGATGTCGTGCACGGTGAACAGGCACATGCGATCGACGCGCTGCCGCAGTCCCTGGGGCGGCTGCGGACGCGGTTCTCCGAGTTGCGGGCTCCCGCCCCGGCAGATGTGCAGGGGACATACCGCGCCGTCTTCGTGGGTCCGGCACTCCTCCGCGCGGTCGCGCCGCGCGCCATCGCCCTCGGGGGCATGCGCGGCTGGCACGGTAAGCGTTTCGACGGTGCGGGCGGCGCCGTCAATGTGCTTCGCGACGGCGACGGCGCCCTGCGCGACAGCCTGCCCGCCACGATCTCGACCGACGCGTCGTGGCTCGACGGCAGCGAAGCCTTGGTCGTCTCCTACGGAACCGGACCCCAGGGGTCCGCGCCGGTGCCCTGGCGCTGGGTGCGCGACGAGTTCCGCTCCCTCGACGACGGCACGCTGCTCGGACTGACCTTCGTGGGCGGACCGTGGTCCCGCCTCGCGGCGTCGCCGTTCGCGCTCGTCCGCGAGCGGTGACCAGGCGCCGGCCCCAGCCTGCCGGGGGTCACGTCGTGGGGGTGTGCCGCCGCACGAGATCCGATGCGAGCTCGGCTATCCGCCGCCGCGCGTCCGCAGGCGTGAGAACCTCGAGGTGATCTCCGAACTGCAGAAGCTGTCGCACCGACTCGATGTCCGGGTAGACGATCCTCACGGCACACCAACCGTCCTCGGGGGGTTCGACGTCTTCGAGCCGCGAACCCAGAATGCGTCCGGCGAGGTCGAGCCGATCTTCCCGTAGCCGCGCCCGCACGGCGACCCGGCCCGGTGTCTCGGTGCGCCGCACCAGCCCGGCCCACACCGAGCGGAGGTCGTGGCCCGAGCGGAGTCTCGCCGGTTCGGAAAGGGTCTCGTAGCTGTCGAGCCGCTCCAGACTGAACAGTCGTGGTCGTTGCTCGTCGTCGGCGACGAGGTACCACCTGCCCGACTTCGCCGCCAGGCCGTACGGATCGACGACGAGGGACGAGGCGCGGTCGTCGCCGCTGCTCCGATAGCGCACCCACAGGCGGGGCCGATTCAGGAGATCGAGCGCCAGGTCGGCCACGCTCGCCGTATCCCGCTGCGGAGCGAGCCAGCCGGCATTGTCGACGACGACGAGATCGGCCAGGCTCGGTCCGGTCCCCGTCGCGGCCCTGCGCGCCGCGATCTTGCGGTCGGCCATGTCGCGGGATCCGTCCAGGCCCAGCTGTGCGAGTTGCGCCCGATCGAGGCCCGCTATCGACAACGCCTCCATCTCCGGGGGCTCGAGATGGGAGGCGTTCAGGCGCGCCCCGGGGAGCAGGACGATGCCCCCGTGCCGGCCACGTTCGGCGTAGACGGGCACGCCGGCAGCCGAAAGCGCTTCGACGTCCCGCAGGACCGTACGACGGGATACCTCGAGCCGTTCGGCCAGCTCAGTCGTAGACACGCGCTGACGCGTTTGCAGGAGCAAGAGCAGTGCGAGCAGTCGAGTGGCCTTCACGAATCCCGATTCTCACGGAAAACATGACAGGTTCTGACGCGATTGCGCGGTTGAGTCGGTCCCGTCCGAGCAACGAAGTATCGAGGAGGACCGATGCCCGCACCCAACCTGTTTCTCGTCTACGTCCGCGACGCGGCCGCGGCGACGGCGTTCTACCGCAACCTGTTCGACATCGAACCGGTGTTCGTCAGTCCCCGCTACGTCGCGTTCGGGGTGGCTCCGGGGGTGGAGTTCGCACTGTGGTCCGGCCGGAGCGACCACGCGACCCCGGGCACGCCCCGCACCTCCGAGATAGGCCTCACCGTTCCGGGGCCCGCCTCCGAGGTGGACGAGATCTTCTCGCGGTGGAGTGCCACCGGCGTCGAGGTCGTCGAGAAGCCTCACGACGACGTCTACGGCCGCACCTTCGTGATTGCGGACCCGGACGGAAACCTGATCCGGGTCGCGCCGGTGGACGGCTAGCCGGTCGAAGGGATCAATGTGCCCGCGGGGAAGCGGCGGTCGTCAGTCGACGAGCGCAACCGATGTCACGCGGTGCAGCACGAAACTGCGGACGGTCCCCGAGGCGGGATCGAAGGCTTCGAGTTGCCCACCGCCGACAGCAACGGGATCGACGATGCGGCGGGTCGCCACGCCCTGCGCGTCGACGTAGCCGAGTGTGATGCTGCGGTGTGCGTGCAACGCGAGTTGCAGCAGCGCGAGGGTCGCTGCGCCTCCCGTTCGGCTGCCGTCCCCGCGAGCGGAGGCACCCGACGACGCGGACTCCGTACGGTCTCCGGCACGCAGGGTACGGACGAGGGTCGCGAGTTGTTCCTCGTTCGGAGGCATGGGCCCCGCGTAGCGCGCGCGGGTCCGGGGCACCGTGCCCCGCGCTCCGCGCGGCCGCAGCTCGACGCCCGTGCCCGCCGAGTCCTCGCCCGCGGGGGAGAACCCCGCGGCACGCAACTCGGCGAGTACCTCGGCGAGCGGCGCCTGCGAGATCGCCACGGTCGGAGCGACGGCGCGCAGGGCGAGGGTGGCCGCAACGGGCGCGGAGAGCACCTCCGCCAGCAGGGCGGGATCGTCGGCGCGGACGAACGAACTCGCCACTCCCGCTCGCAGCCGTCCGTGCCGTCGGGCGACGTCGTCGATCAGGTAGGTGAGCGCCTGTGGCACCGGGGTGCGGGAGTGGGCGGCGAACAGTGCGTGCAGGTCACCCGCGCCCACCCCGGCGTCGAGCGCCCGCCGCACACTGGCATCGCTGATCCGGTACACGGTCGCGGCACCGGCCGACTCGATATCGGCGACCAGCGCGATCCGGTCGGCGAGTTCGGGCACGAGACGACCGGGAGCAACGATCGTCAGGTCGGCCTGGACGAGTACGTAGTCGACAGCCTCCGGCAAGGCCGCGGCGATCTCCGACTCGGCGTCTCCGCCGTGCAAGAGGGCCTTCCCGGCGGAGGAGAGGCTGTCGTGTGCGACGAGGGCGAGTGCGGTGGCTTCCCGGATGGTTTCGGTGACGGTGTCGAGGTCGAATCGGCCCGCCCAGCGCGGCCTGCGCCACGCCGCGACGGCGCGGATCTCTGCGACGGTGGGCGCGGAGCCGGGGACGTCCGCGAGAACTTCCAGCAGTAGCCGCCTGTCGCGGACGGCGGTCGTGGATTTCACTTCGTCGGACAGCGCCGCGATCGGCTTGTCGTTCTGGTCGCGTCGGCCCGCGAGCCACGGTCGGCGGGACATGTCCAGCCACGCGCCCGCCAGAACGGCCCAGCGGTGAGCCGGGGGAGCCGCGAGCCAGCCGTCGGCCGACGTGGTGGGGGCCCAGTAGTCGTCGATATCTCCCGGCGGAGGAGGGTCGGGAATACCGCGGGCGAGGAGACCGGCAGCAGCGAGCACCTCGACGAGCAGCGCCGCGTGCTGGTCCTCGATACCCACGGCCTTCGCAAGACGGTGGAGTTCGCGTACTCCCAGCCCTCCGGCCTTCAGAACGGGGGCGGGTTGCTCGCCGAGCGTCGACAGAAGATTCTCGCAGTGCCGGAGGAGTTCGAGCGCGGCGCCGGCAGCGGTCGCATTGACATCGGCGAGTGTGCGGACGGCTTTGGAGGCGCGGGGTGCGGTCAGCGAGCCGGGATCGAACGGCGCATCGCCGCGGATCGCCTGGCCCACCCGATGCGGCAGTTCCACGGTCTCGTCGTCGATTCGGACGAGCAATCCGGCGGCGAGAAGTCTCTGGACGGGCCGGTCCTCGGGAGTGCCCGGTGCGGCGTCACGGGTGCGTCCCACCGGCGAGGTCCGGGCGAGGGTGTCGAGAATGCTGCGCTGCGAGGGTTCGAGCTCGGCGAGCATCTCCTCGACTTCCTCCCGGGACGGCAGGTCGGCGTCGCCGGCCCGGCCGATCCGCCACGGAACGGCGTCCACGGATGCGGCGACGAGCCGCAGCGCGTCGGCGGGACCCCACACGAGCAGCAACCCTCGGAGCTTGTCGAGTATGCGGTCGGTCGCCTTGGCGCCGAGACGACCGCCGAGCGCGTCGAGGAGCGTGCTTCGGGGCACGGCGGCGTCCACGGCACCGAGGCCCGCCAGAGTGGCAATGATCCCGAAGTCGGCGGTGGTCAGTTCGTCGGCGGCGCGAAAGACCGAAGCCCGCTGCTGCGCGCGACTCGCCAGAACAGTCATCGTCGCAGGTGGGGGCACGACCAAGTCGGGCCGCGCGTGCAGTGCAGCAGCCAGTTCGGTGTCTCGCCGACCGGACAGCCACCGGGCGAGGGAGTCCGGTGCGGTGTCGGGTGCAGGCGTGGTCGAGGTCATCCGTTTCAGATTAGAGACCTGAGGTGGCCCACCACGAACTCACCTGCCAAAATGAGCGGCATGGCTACCTCTTCGAAGAAACAGTATGTCGACCACGGATGGCCGGAGCTGGCCGACGGAGACCATGCGGTCACCGAGTTGTCCTCCACGCGTTCCGGCCCGCTTTCGCCGTACGGCGAGGACATGGTCTTTCCGCTGCCGGTCGAGGACCTGCCCTACACGCATCCCCGCACGGTCATCAACCGCTGATTCTTCGTCCCGCCCCCGCGCGGGGGGGGGGGCTCTTTCGTGTCTGTGGGGACTTACTGGGGGAGAACGGCGCGAACGGCGTCGAGGACGCTCGGATCGAGCTGGATGCCGGCGTCCTGGAGAGCCTCGACGCCCTGCTCGAAGCCGGCGATGATGTTCTGAGCCTCGGGCGGCAGTGCGGGAGCCTCGGGCAGCTGCGGCACGGGGTTGCTGACACTCGGTGCCGACGGTGCGCTCGGAGTGGCGTCGACGGCGCGTTCCGTCGGAGCGCTGGACAGGCCCAGGCTCGAGGAGCACGACGGCCATGCGCCCCATCCCTGGCCGGCGAGCACGCGCTCGGCGACAGCGATCTGCTGCTCGCGGCTGGCCTCTGCTGCGGTCGGGGCGTAGTCGCCACCGCCGTAGGCGTTCCAGGTGCTGGGGGAGAACTGCAGGCCACCGTGGTAGCCGTTACCGGTGTTGATAGCCCAGTTGCCGCCGGACTCGCACTGTGCGAGGCGATCCCAGTCGGAGTCGGGGGCTGCCGCAGCCGTGCCGCCGAAGGCGACGCCGGTGACGCCGAGAACGGCGCCGGTCAGCGCGAACTTCGCGACGGTACGACCGGTGTTGGAGGGCTTGCGATGGCGTCCGCTCATGTTCCGAATTTCCTCTCCGTACGCACCTACGAGGTCAGCTGTCGGGTTCGGGCTGAAGAGGTAGCCCGGCCGTCGCGTCCCGTCTGTGACGGTTCGCACGCTCCGTGGAGCGGTACGGCTTCACCCCTAGGGTCGTTGCTCGCGCATCGGCCCGGGCCTCCTGGAAACTGTCCGGCGAACCGGGCGATTTCCTGGGAGACCGGTTGGGTCCCCCGTTTCCTGTCCCCGTGGATCTTTCGTCGGGACCTCCGAGTCCGCGGGACAGGAATTTGGCGCGGCGGATTCGGACCGGCCGAGCCAGGCGGTTCGACCGGTCATGACCGTAACGGTTGGGCGGGGGAGTGTCACCATTTGATAACGCACGACTAGTCCGGCCGGGCCTGGGGTAGATGGGCGCACGCGTCGGAGAAGGCGCAGGTAGCCGCGGGCGTTGCGACTCAAACCTGTTTCGAGTCTCGTTTGTTACTGCACCGTGATGTGACTAAGGTCACAGGTATTGCGGGCGTGAATCCACCGAAACGATTTCCTTGCCGAGCGGCATCAGAGAGATCGGGACCATCTTGAGATTGGCGATGGCCAGGGGGATGCCGATGATCGTGATCGCCATGGCGATCGCGGTGGTGATGTGGGCGAGGGCCAGCCAGATGCCCGCGACCAGGATCCAGATGACATTTCCGATGAGCGACGCCGCGCCCGCGCCCGGCCTGTCCACGGTCGTCTTGCCGAACGGCCACAGCGCGTAGACGCCGATCCGGAACGACGCGATGCCGAACGGGATCGTGATGATGAGGATGCAGCAGATCACACCGGCGAGGAAATAGCCGAGGGCGAGCCACAGGCCGCCGAAGATCAACCAGATGATGTTCAGCAGGACCCTCATGTATTCCGTCCGTTCCGGGCGCGACGGCCCGACTGCAGGGCGAACCCGATAGCGAGAGCGAAACCGAGCGGCCACGCCAGGGTGAGGAGATAGAGCACCAGACCCGGTGTCCCATCGGTGAGCGCGGGGATCAAGAAGATGGCGACGACCGCGACGATGCCGACGGCGAAGCACGCCACCGCGGCCTTCAGGAGGCCGTTGCGGGGAGGTTTGGGGGAAGCGGAGGAAGAAGTGCCCACGCGTCCACGGTAGTCCTCTGCGGACGGAACCGGGCAAATGGCTCGGGGTACACTGGGAATCGTCTACGCGTCCCGCTCCAACCGAGTCGGGGCGCGTTGTGCATGTCCAGTTGTTGTGCAATCCACGCGTGCCCACGGGGCGCGGCTGTCGAGGAGCGGGTGAGCGCGGTGCCAACCGGCAAGGTGAAGTGGTACGACGTCGAAAAGGGATTCGGGTTCCTGTCCCAGGACGACGGTGAGGACGTCTACGTCCGCGCCTCCGCGCTGCCGGACGGCGTCGAGGCCCTCAAGCCCGGGCAGCGTGTCGAGTTCGGCATGGCAGTGGGCCGACGGGGTCCGCAGGCGCTCAAGGTCGAGTTGCTCGAGCAGCCGACGCTCCGCCAGACCGCCGGCCGGCGCGAGGCAGCACCCCAGCAGAAGCGGCGTTCGCCCGACGAATTGCACGGCATGGTCGAGGACATGATCAAGCTGCTCGAGGCGACGGTTCAACCCAACCTGCAGCGGGGACGCTACCCGGACCGCAAGGCGGGGCAGACGATCTCCGAGGTCATGCGCGCGATTGCCCGGGAACTCGATCACTGATTTCCGACGCGGCTGTTCGTCGGCCTTACGCCTGTGGCGCATCGGATCCGGAAACGGACCCGATGCGCCATTCGCTTTTTCGGACTACTGCGCGCCGGCGCCGATCCGACGGTCTGGGGTCAGAACGTCTGAATAGCCCAGACAGCGTGCGCGATCGGTTCGCCCGCCTCGTCGACGACGGCCGACGGGAGCTGGACTTCCACGCCCAGCAACTGCATCGACGGGTCGCTGGGCACGGTCACGGCCCGCTGCGCGCCGGACTCGAACATGACGCCGTCCAGGAACGTCTCGCCGGTCTCGACGTCGCCGTACACCGCGATGAGGCGCCACGGAGCGTCGGAGATCTCCGCGGGAAGCGACAGCTGGAGCGGGTAGCCCGCCGGCACGGACAGCGTCGTGATCGCGTTCTCGGTGCAGTCCTCCAGATAGAGGTTGCAGTACTGGGTGGGGTCCGCGGTCACCGCGGTACCGGCGGCGTAGGCGGTGATCTGGGGCGGCGTGGGCTCGGCGGAGTCGACGAGCTTCCACACCACCACGGTGAAAGCCGCCGCGACGACCACGAGGGCCACCACGATCACTCCGATCGTCTTCTTCGTCCGAGCTTGCAGGTTCATCGATTCCCATTTCCGGTTGCGTGTCCACCGGGGCGAACGGTCCGCCCGGTGCCTGTCTCTGTGGAGACGTGTTCTGGCCTGCGCCCGCCGAGTCCCGGCAGGAGTGTGCTCCCACGGTAGGTGAGCAGAGTCTGTGCGAAACCGAGGATCAGGATGACCGTCACCACGGAAAAGCCGAGCCACAACTCGGTGGGGAGCAGTACGCCCATCGCGCCGCCGAAGACCCAGCTCAGCTGGAGTACGGTCTCGGACCGGCCGAAACCGGACGCGATCGACTCTTCGGGAAGGTCCTGCTGGAGCGACGCGTCGAGAGACACCTTCGCCAGCGCGCTCGCGCATGCGGCGACGAGCGCGGCGAGCGCGGCGGCGAGCACATGATCGGTCGCGGCGACGATCGCGGCGACGATCACCACCGCGGCGGCGCAGCGCACCACGATCACCGCGGGGCGTCCCAGCGTCAGCCGCGCACCCGTCGCGTTGCCGGCGAAGTTGCCGATCGCGGCAGCGGCGCCGACCAGGCCGAGGGTCGCGGCCTGCATGATCGGATCGTGGTCCGTCGTGGCCTTCGCGACGAACGCGATGAACAACGTCAGAAACCCGGTGAGAACGCGGATCGTGCCGTTGCCCCAGAGACCGGTGACAACCGTCCTGCCGAGTGGTTGTTTCCGTTTGCCGTTGCCCGTGTGGATGACTTCGGTTTTCGTGTCGAGCACTTCGGTCGGTGCCTCGGACCCGCGGTACGACAGCGTCGCGGGAACTTCACCTTCGGTGACCTCCACCCACGCGGGGATCCGCATGCTGAGGTAGGCGCCGAACGCCGCGATGGCGGCGCACAGCCACAGCGCACCCGACGAGCCGAACGCCCAGGCGGCGGCCGCGGCGACGGCACCGGCGCCGATCGTGCCGCCGACCAGACCGAACACGGTCAGTCGCGAGTTGACGCGCACCAGGTCTATCTCGGGTGGCAGCACTCGGGGCGTCACCGCGGATTTGAGCACGGCGAACGATTTGCTGAGCACCATCATCGCCAGCGCCGCGGGATACAGCGCCCAACTGTCGAAGTTGAACACCAGGACCACCGCCAGCACCGTCCGCAGTGCGAACGACGTCGCGAGCGCCAGACGCCGCCCGTGCTGGAGGCGGTCGAGCAGCGGCCCGATCAGGGGAGCGATGACCGCGAACGGCGCGATGGTGATGAGGAGATACAGCGCGACCTTGGTCTTGTCCTCCCCGGTCGCGGCGGAGAAGAACAGGGTGTTCGCCAGTGCCACCGCGATGGCCGCGTCGGAGGCGAAATTCGCCATCGTCGCGTAGGTCAGCGCTGTGAGTCCCGACTTGTCGGCGCCGTCCGCCGTCGCTGCTCTCCGGAAGGTCGCGATGCCTTTGTGGGTGAGTTCGCGGCTGCGCAGCGCGGCAACCCGGGTCACCGTCAGCTTGCGAGGTATCCGTGGAGCCCGCGGCGGCGCCTCGGACGACGAGCGATCGCCGTCGCGGCCGCCCGCGGCTTTCGTTCCTGGCGGTCGCGCGGTCTCGTCGAGGGGATGGAGCGGAGGCAGGGGCGTGCGGCGTCCCGACACGCGTCGAGGCGGCGGGTAGTTGCTGTAGCCCGGATGCCGCGAGCCCGGGGCACGGCCGTCCGCCCTGTCGGGGCTAGCTTGCTCGTGCGGCTCGGTCACGTGATCGATTCTTCCCCACGACGCGCCCTGCGTGCAGGCGGGCATGCCGTGGAGTCGCCCACCACGGGCGAGCACCGCCCGCGCGCTGCGAAGGCGATCACGGCACGAAACGCACTTCGAACAGGGCGGGCCAGTACTTGCCGGTCACCAGAAAGCGATCCGTGCCGGGTATCTGCGCGATTCCGTTCAGTACGTCGACAGCACCCGCGTCCTCGGCAGGCAACTCGTCGCGCAGTGCAGAAGCGTCGATCTGTGCCTCCACCCGCCCGGTGGCCGGGTCGATGCGCAGGATCTCGTCGGTCTTCCACACGTTCGCGTAGACCGTGCCGTCCTCGGCGCACTCGAGTTCGTTCAGTTGCGAGACCGCGCGACCGTCACGGTGCACGGTGACCTGCCCTCGTTCGGCGAAGGTGACCGGATCGCGGAAGGTCAGTTCCGACGATCCGTCGCTCATGACCAGGTCGTCGGATCGGGCGCACAGCCCCCAGCCCTCTCCGTCGATGTCGACACGGCGACGCTCGCCGAGGGTGTCCCGGTCGCGGGCCAGTGCCACGCCGTCCTTCCATGTCAGTTGCCAGACCGTGTCGCCCGCCACCGTGATGCCCTCGCCGAAGAGGTCGTCGTCGAGCTCTACGCGGGTCCGGTCGTCCGGTGCGATCACGGCGGGCACCGTCGAGGTGTCGAGCGGACGCGCCGAGAGCCACGACCGCCCCTCGAGTCCGGTTCCCTCCAGGAGTTCGCCGCCGTCCACCTCGAGTCCCTGGGTGAACGCGCCCGGGTCGTGCGGATGGGTCGCGAGGACTTCCACCCGGAGTTGCTCGGGCGGTTCACCCGGCTCCGCGACCTGTCTGTCCGCACATCCCGCGACGGCCGCCCATGCCGTCAGGACGAGCGTGGCGGAGAGGAAAAGGCGGCGCACGCGCTCATCATGGCATCAGGTTCCCGCTACCCGGGGGCGCGCCGCCGGGGTGGTGCGGCAGAATGGGCTTCGTGAGTGTTGTGCCTTCTGCCACTGCCCCCGGTACGGATCCTGCGGTCGACCCCGCGGTGCGATCTCTGCTCGCCGGGGCCGTCGACGTCGCCCGAACCGCGCTCGTCGAACTCGGAGAGGGCGGAATCGGTGCATATCTGGGCGTGACCTTCGAGAACGAGTACGCGGCCACGCACCGCTTCGCGGCGGAACTTCCCGGGTACCGCGGGTGGCAATGGGCCGTCGTGGTCGCGGCGGTTCCGGGTTCGGACCATGTGACGCTGAGTGAACTCGCGTTGCTGCCCGGGCCTGATTCGCTGATCGCCCCCGCGTGGGTTCCGTGGAACGAGCGGATCCGGCCCGGTGACCTCGGACCGGGTGATCTGCTCGCGCCGGTTCCCGATGATCCCCGTCTCGTGCCCGGCTATGTGCAGTCCGGCGATCCGGAGGTCGACGAGACCGCCCTCGAGATCGGGCTGGGCCGCAAGCAGGTGATGAGCCTCGAAGGACGTCTCGAGGATGCTCAGCGCTGGTACGAGGGCGACTACGGCCCGAACTCGGAAATGGCCAAGGCGGCTCCTTCCACGTGCGGGCTGTGCGGCTTCTACCTCCCGCTCGCCGGATCGCTGCGCGCCGCGTTCGGCGTGTGCGGAAACGAGTTCGCTGCCGACGGGCACGTCGTGCACGCCGAGTACGGATGTGGTGCGCACTCGGACACGACCCTTCCCACGGGCGCAGGCTCGCCGCAGTACTCCGCGTACGACGATGCGGCCGTGGAGATCGTCGAGATTCCGCGCGCCCGCACCGAGAGCGACTCGACCGAGACGAGCGACCCGGCCGAGAAGGCCACCTCGGATGAGGAAGACGCCTCGGACGGGAAAGACGTCTCCACCGAGGTGAACGACGCGACCGAGAAGAACGACGCGACCGGGCAGACCGACTGACGTGCCGGCCCCAGACTCCGCGGATCCGTTCGGTACCGCGGCGCTCCGGGACGGCATCGTCGCGGCGTGGCGGTCGTCGCCCACTCGGTTGCGTGAGGACGCCGCCACCGAAGCCGACTATGTTCGCGCGGGTTACCGCGACCGGGTTCTCACCGAACTCGCCCAGAACGCTGCCGACGCCGCCACTCGCGCCGGCATCGCCGGTGAGATGCGGGTCTGGTGCGACGGCGACGCGCTCCACGTCGCGAACGTCGGAGAACCACTCGACGAAGCCGGATTGCAGGCACTGACGGCGCTGCGCGCGTCCAGCAAGAAGCAGGGCGTCGGGCAGTTCGGCGTGGGTTTCACAGCCGTCCTCTCGGTCGCCGGCGAGATCGAGGTGCGCTCCCGCACCGGGTCCGTTCGCTTCTCGGAATCCCGCACACGCGACGTCCTCGCCGAACACGATCTTCCGGTGCCCACATCGGGGATCCCGGCCCTGCGACTGGCGTGGCCCACCGACACCGCACCCACTGACGGCACCGACACGGAGGTCGTGCTGCATCTCAGGCCGGACATCGACGCGCAAGGTCTGCTCGACCGCTTCCGCGACGAGGCGGCCGACGTACTGCTCGAACTGCCGGCCCTACGCACCGTGGTCGTCGACGGGCACGAACTGACACGCACGGAGGCACCGCTCCCGTCCGGGCTGCACGACGTGCGGATCGGGGAACTGCGCTGGTGGGAGTACCGCGGCTCGTCTGCGCGGTGGCTCGTGCCGGTCGTGCGCGGCCGGGTTCGGCCCGTCACCGCCGACGTGCTTCGAGCACCCACTCGCTCCGACGAGGAACTGTCCCTGCCGGCGCTGGTCGTCGCCGATGTGGCGATGCAGCCGGACCGTCGCCGGATGCTGCCGGGCGGACACCTCGAGACGGCGGGCGAGGGTTATGCGTCCTTCGTCGCGGCACTGCCGGCCGACCAGCGACTCGACCTCGTGCCCACGCCGGGCTTCGCGCGCAGCGACGCCGACCACCGACTGCGTGAAGCGGTGCTCGACGATCTTCGAAGCCGGCCGTGGTTGCCCGCCGCCGACGGCAGTGCAGACCTGTTGCCGTCGCGCGCGGTCGCATTTCCGGGTCTCACCGACGAGCTGGCAGAGGTGCTCGCCGACATCGTTCCCGGGCTGATCTCGCCCGCGCTGTGTACGCCGCGCTGCGCTCCGGCCCTTGCCGCGGTGGACGTCCAGCTCATCGGCCCCGCGCGACTCGCCGAACTGCTCTCCGGCCACCACCGAGAACCGCACTGGTGGAACTCGCTGTACGAGGCGCTGATGCCGCTCGTCGTCGACGGGGTGGTCGCGGAGGAACTCGCCTCCCTGCCGGTCCCGTTGTCGGACGGGCGCACGGTGACCGGTCCCCGCACCACGGTGCTGGCCTCCGACCTGCCCGAGGTCCGGGACCTGGCGTTGCCGTGGGTGCGGCTCGTGCATCCCGACGCGGCCCATCCGCTGCTCGTGCGGTTGGGCGCGGGCACCGTGAGCGCCGCCGATCTCCTGTCCGACCCGGCGCTCGTCGCGGCGGTCGAGGACGCCGACCTCGACGATCCCACGGACGACACTCCCGCGACGCTCGCCGATGTCGTCCTGCGACTGGTCACGCATGTGCCTGCGAGTGCCGTTCCCCGCGAGCTGGGCGCCCTGCCACTGCCCGACGCGCAGGGCGAACTCACCCCGGCGGACGAGTTGCTCCTGCCCGGCGCACCGCTCGCGGAGGTCCTCGTCGACGACGCCCCGTTCGGCACCGTCGCGTCGGACGTCGTCGAGAAGTACGGTGCCGATGCACTCCGCGCAGTCGGGGTCGGGTGGGGATTCACCGTCCTGCGAGCCGAGTTGCCCACCGGACCGGACCACAACCTGCCCGACGAGGACCTGTGGTGGGAGACGGTCGACACCGATCCGGACACGCTTGTGGCGGTGCGTGACCTCGACCTGGTCGACGAGGACCGCTGGGCGCAGGCACTCGCCCTGCTGGCGTCCGACCCGGCGACCGCCGCGGCACTCGCCGACCGCACCGGGTACACGGCGTGGTGGCTGCGCAACGAAGCGATCCTCGACGGGCAACGGCTGGGCCGGTACCGATGGGCCGACGACACCACCTTCGAAGGCCTGCTCGACCCGTGCACACATCCCGATGCGGACGCGTTCCGCAGCTGTCTCGCCGGTGACGGACTCGACGACCTCGATCTCGCTCAGACTCTCCTTGACCGGCTGGCCGACGCGGCACGTCACCCCACACCTGCGGTGATCGTCGCCGCCCACACGACTCTCGCCCGCGCGTTCGCGTCCGGCACCGTCGAGGCCGACGCCGTGACACTGCCCGACGGTGTTCGGGCCGTATCCGGGGCGGTGGTCGACGCCGCCGACGCGCTGATCCCGGACCGGCCGTGGTGGGCCGGGGTGATTCCGCCCGATCGGCTCGTCACGGGTGCGGCGGGAACCGCGTCGGCACTCGCCGATCTTCTCGACCTGCCGGTCGCCTCGGCTGTGGTCACGGCCGAGCCCACCCGGCAGGGCCGAACCACGACGTGGGACCGCGAACCCGCTGCGGTCGCCGCCACGGTGATGACGGGCGCACCCCTCCCGAAGGGCCGGCTCGTCCTGCACGACCGGCTCACCGTTCGCTGCTCCGGTGCCTTGACCGGCGACCACGACGTGTCGTGGTGGGTCGACGCCTCGGGAACGACCCACAGCACCGTCGAGGGGTTGGTGCCCGCTGTCGCGGCGGTAAGCAACGCGCACGCTGTCGCGGGACCGGACGGCACAGGATCGTGAGCCCCGACGCCGATGTGCTCGAGTGGGCGGTCACCGTCCGCGAGCCGTGGCTGACGTCGCTGATGACCGGCATCACGCACACCGGCGGTGTCGGCGCCACCATCGTGCTCGCCCTGATCGCTGCGGTGCTGCTCATGCGGGCCGGCAGGACGGGCGACGCAACTCTGGTCGGCGGAGCCGTGCTGACCGGGTGGCCGGTGATGTCCCTGCTGAAAAACCTGTTCGGGCGGACCCGCCCACCCGAACCGGAGCGGTTGATCGTGATCCAGACCGAATCGTTCCCGTCGGGTCACGCGATGATGACCGCCATCCTCGCGACGGTGCTCGCCGTCGTCGTGGTGCGGACCTGGCCGCGCGGGGACCGGCGGCGGATCGCCGCGTTCACCGTCCTGGCCACCTACTCCCTGGTCGTGGGGTTGTCCCGGATCTACCTCGCCGCGCACTGGACGACCGACGTGGTCGCGGGCTGGATCTGCGGGGTCGCGTGGGCATTGCTCTGGGTGTGGTTTCTCACTCGGGTGCGCCCGGCCCGATGAGCGCCGCCGGGTCCGTTCCGGCGTACCGGCGGCTCGCGACGAGGCTCAGTCCAAGCCGACCTGCGCGCCCCGATGCCCCCGTCGTGCCGCGCGCCGCTGCGCGAGAAACAGAGCAGAACCCAACAGCCCCACCAGAATTCCCGCGATACAGACCGGCAGGATGTCGCTCCAGCGGTCCCCGCCGAGCAGGACGACGACGGTCGCGACCACCCACAATGCGGTTCCGATTGCGAGGACGGGGCGCGGATCGGCGAGACGCCGGGTCCGGGCTGCGGCGGTGTGGGCTGGATTCACGATTTGCAGATTAGTTCGTTTCGACTGCAATAATCTTCTCCCGTTGCGACGCACCGTACTCGACGAGCGGAATTCATGGACATGGCAGTGGGCACCGAACCCAAGCGATCATCCTTTCTGGATACGTATTTCAAGATCTCCGAACGCGGCTCGACGCTGTCCCGCGAGGTGCGTGGCGGCATCGTCACCTTCTTCGCGATGTCCTACATCGTTGTCCTCAACCCGCTGATTCTCGGCAGTTTCTCCGCCGACGACGCGACCGCCAAGATCGACGTTCTCGGCAACATCCTTCCGATCAACCAGGTCGCGGCGGTCACCGCACTGGTCGCGGGTCTGATGAGCATCGTCTTCGGTGTCGTCGCGAACTATCCGTTCGCGATCGCAGCCGGACTGGGCATCAACAGCCTGCTCGCTGTGAGCATCGCGCCGCAGGTGACGTGGCCCGAAGCGATGGGCCTGGTCGTCATCGACGGCATCATCATCGTGGTGCTGGCCCTCACCGGCTTCCGTACCGCCGTGTTCAACGCGATCCCGCCGGCCCTCAAGGCTGCGATCGCCGCCGGTATCGGCGCGTTCATCGCGATGATCGGCCTGGTCGACGCAGGTTTCGTCCGCCGCATCCCCGATGCCGCCGGGACGACCGTGCCGGTCGGACTGGGCATCGACGGGTCCATTGCCTCGTGGCCCACCTTCGTGTTCGTCATGGGCGTGCTGATCATGGGCGTGCTGGTGGCGAGGAAGGTCCGCGGCGGTCTGCTGATCGGCATCGTCGTCACCACGATCATCGCGATGATCGTCGAAGCGGTTGCCGACGTCGGCCCGTCGCTCGGAACGAACCCCAAGGGCTGGAACCTGAGCACGCCGGAGGCTCCCGGGTCGTTCCTGGGCATTCCGGATCTGAGCCTGGTCGGCCAGTTCGACCTGTTCGGAGCGTTCACCCGCATCGGCGTGATCGCCGCGACGCTGCTGGTGTTCACCCTGGTCCTCGCGAACTTCTTCGATGCCATGGGCACCATGACCGGTCTCGGCAAGGAAGCCGGACTCACCGACAAGGACGGCAACCTGCCCAACGTCGGGAAGGCCCTGGTCGTCGAGGGTGCCGGCGCGATCGTCGGTGGTGGCGCGTCGGCGTCGTCGAACACGGTGTTCGTCGAGTCGGCCTCGGGTATCGCCGAGGGTGCGCGCACCGGTCTGGCGAACGTCGTGACCGGCGTGCTGTTCCTGCTGGCCATGTTCCTCACCCCGCTCTACGAAGTGGTTCCGATCGAGGCGGCCGCGCCCGCACTGGTCGTCGTGGGTGCGCTCATGATCGGTCAGGTCCGCGACATCGACTTCTCCGATTTCGCCGTGGCGCTGCCCGCCTTCCTGACGATCATGGTGATGCCGTTCACCTACTCGATCGCCAACGGCATCGGCGTCGGATTCATCACCTGGGTGGTCCTGCATGCGGCCGGCGGGCGGATCCGCACGATCCACCCGATTCTCTGGATCGTCGCGGCGCTCTTCGCGGTGTATTTCGCGATCGATCCGCTCACCGAAATTCTCACCTAGTCGCGTCGGGCCGCGTCCGGGCCCAGGTGACGTATTGTGCTCGCCATGATCTCGGATACACGCGCACTAGCAGGCGACCTCGCGATCGCCGTTGTGCGTCTGACGCGTCATTTACGGGGGAGACGCACAGATTCCCGGGTCACCTTGACTCAGCTGTCGGCTCTGGCGACGCTGGGTTCGGAGGGGGCAATGACACCGGGGGCGCTGGCAGCCCGTGAGCGCGTTCAGCCGCCGTCGATGACACGGGTCATCGCGTCACTGCACGACCTGGGCTTCGTCGGGCGCACGCCGCACCCGACCGACGGCCGCCAGATCATCGTGACGCTGTCCGATTCCGGGAAAGAGATGCTCGCCGACGAGGCGCAGGCCCGTGAAGCATGGCTGACGGAGCGTCTCGAGAAGCTCGATCCGGCCAGCCTTACGACGCTCCGCAGCGCCATAGATATCCTCTCGGCGCTGGTGAACGACGAGAACTGATCCGCGACGGGGGGCTGAACAGGTGACACGCGAGAGCGACGAGGTCTTACCGACTCCACCCGACCTGCTCGGCATGCCGGGATACCTCGCGCGCCGGCTCTACCAGGCGTACACGGCGTACTGGGGCAAGTACGTCGATCCTGTTCTGACCGGACCGCAGTTCTCCGTGATGACCGCGGTGCGCCTGTTCCCGGGCTCCGATCAGGGAAGCATGGCCGTCGCGGTCGCCCTCGACAACTCCACGATGGCCGACCTCTCGCGCCGCCTCGAAGTGCGCGGCCTGCTCGCCCGGATCCCGGACACCTCCGACGGCCGGAGAAAGTTGCTGTACCTCTCGCCGGAGGGTGAGACGGTGCTCGACAAGGTGACGGCGCGGGTGACCGCACTGAAGGGGCCGTTGCTGTCGCCCCTGCCGGAGGACGAACAGGTGCAGTTCATCAGGACGCTCCAGCGCGTCGCAGAGCACTGGGAACGGCTCGCCGGCAGCTGAGCTCGAACCGCCGTCGCACGCGGTGACCGCGCAGAATTCACCGATGGCCGGTCGGGTGCCCCGGCCCGGCCGTAGCATCGGGGTGTGGTTCTCTTCTACGAGATCTTGCTCGTGCTGGCGTCCGTGGCGATCGTCTGGTTCTCGATCTACGTGCTGTACCGCCTCGTTACCGACGGTTCCTCCGACCACCGCTGACGCCACGCGCCGTTCAGGCCCGCACCCGGAAGGGTGATCGGGCTCGCTCGTGGTCCCGGACGGGCCGAGGTACCGCCGCCCCGCGCCTGCGCGACCGGTCCGGACCCGGCGGGTTCGTGCTCCGGCCTGCTGGGACAATGAGCATGTGGTTCACGTTATCGACATCGACGACCCGGCCGACCCGAGGCTGGACGACTTCCGCGATCTCAACTCTTCGGATCGCCGGCCCGACCTTCCCGGCGGCAAAGGACTCGTGATCGCCGAGGGCGTTCTGGTGGTGCAGCGGATGCTCGATTCGCGGTTCGCGCCGACAAGCCTGCTCGGCGTCGACCGGCGCCTCGGGGAACTTGCCGACGACCTGCGCGACGTCGACGTCCCGTTCTTCCGGGCCGACGCCGACGTCATGGCCGAGGTGGTGGGGTTCCATCTCAATCGCGGTGTCCTCGCGGTTGCGAACCGTCCCGAGCCGCTCGAACTCGGCGACGTGCTCGAGAAGGCCACGACCGTCGCGGTGCTCGAAGGCGTCAACGATCACGAGAACATCGGTTCGATGTTCCGCAATGCGGCCGGGCTCGGAGTCGACGGGGTGCTGTTCGCGAAAGGCTGCGCCGACCCGCTGTACCGGCGGGCGGTGCGGGTGTCGATGGGGCACGTCCTGCGGGTGCCGTTCGCCTCTGTGGACCGGTGGCCGCACGATCTGGATATCTTGCGGAACAAGGGTTTCCAGCTGATCTCGCTCACTCCCGATCCGCACGCCGTCCCCCTTTCCGCAGCGATGACCGGCGAGAAAGTCGCGTTGCTCCTCGGCGCCGAGGGCCCCGGACTGACCGAACACGCGATGCGTGCAACCGACGTGCGCGCGCGGATCCCGATGGCCCCGGGCACCGACTCGCTCAATGTCGCCACGGCCGCCGCGATGGCGTTCTACGAACGGGTCCGGATTCCGCGCTGACCGGTGGCTACAGGCTGACCGGTGGCTACAGGCTGACCGGTGGCTACAGGCTGACCGGTGGCTACAGGCGGGCAGTGCGCCGCCACCACGAGGGACGGCGACGCCGGGGCGCCGGTGCGGTTTCTTCCCGGTCCCGCAATTCGAACCCGCACACCTCGATGTCGGCGGGATCGGGTTCGGCGGCGAGCCGCCCCACATACCGGAAGCCGAGCCACGCGGCGTTGGCGTGCTCGACGAGTCGGCGAGGGTGGAAAGGGAGCGAGTGCGGCGGGGGAGCGACCTCGGCCGGCCAGCGGATCGGATGCTCGCCGGCCCAGAACGGACGTTCCCACGCGAACGGGACGCCCTCGTCCTCGAAGAACTCCACGGTGCTCGCCCCGAATGCCCGTCGGAGCGTGCCGCGCTCCCATGCGGCAAAGGCGCCCCATGCCCCGGGTGCGTCGGACACGGTGAGAAACGTGTGTTCGGCCGCGAGGGTCTGCCGCCACCGCAACGGCAGTTGCGAGGGGGTGCGGAGCGACAGTTCGCTACTGCAGACGACGGTGACGCCGGGGTAGCTGCCGACGAAGACCTGCTTGCCCCCGGGATCGCCGCCGTGCACCGCGAGTGAGAGCGGAACCCGGCCGATCGCAGCGGGATGCCGGTCCGGAAAGAGGCGCCCGAGCAGCGCGCGGGCCGCCTCGGGATCCGGCCGGGAGTCCCGAAGGACCGCGGCCGGATCGGGAGCGTCGACGTGCCACAGCGCCGAGACGATCGACGCCATCGGTGATCCCTCAGATGCGTCCGTTGCTGCGCACGCCGAGCAGCACGTCGTCCCAGGACGGGAGTGCGGGCTTACCGCGCTTGTCCCTGTTCGGCGAGTGCGGGGTGTGCGTCGCGGCGGGATCCTCGTGCTCGTCGGATGCGGTCACCGCGACCGTCTCGGTTCCGGGGGCTTCGAGAATGGCGGGTTCCGCACTGGGCTCGGCGACCGCGGGCTGGTCGAGCGGAATCGGGCTCGCCACGGCTGCCCGGCGCTCGGCGATCTCCGCTTCGGTCGAGTCGTCGACGTCGCGTGCGGAGTAGACCGGGGTCAGGTATCGCAGCGGACGGCCGCAATCCGGGTCCACGAGGTCTGCCGCGATGTCGTCGAGCGCGGTGATGGTGCCGCCGTGCGCATCCGGCTGGTAGCGCCAGTGCGCGGTGTTGGTGGACCGGCCCGCCTGCCACTGCAGTTCTGCGACCCAGTGCCCGTCGTCGTCGCGCCAGGCATCCCACGTGGCCTCGTCGAGGTTGTGGCCGCGGGCGCGGAACGCCTGCGTCACGATCTCGAGGAGGGTTTCGACCGTGGGTCCGTCGGGCCGGACGGGGTGACCCTTCTTCGCCATGTCGGCCGCCCGGGACCGTTCGAGCAGCACCGGGTAGGCGAAACGCTCGACCTTGGCGATCGGGATGCCGGCCTCCTGGGAGACCTGTTCGACCGACGCGCCGCCACGGATCCGCGCCTGGATCTCGCGGGGACGGAGCTGGCTCGTGGTTTCGATCTGGATCTGGCCCAGGCGGGCGAGATCGCCGCGTGATGCCGCACGCAGGGTGTCGTCCACCGGAATACGGAACTTGTCACCCGTGTTGGGATCGGCGAGCACGACATATTTTGCATCGGGCTCGAGACCGACCACTCGAAGCTCTCGCACCTTTGACCTCCTCGCGCGCCGATCGCGATTGACCCGCCCGACTGTAATCGAGTCGTCACATTTCGTGGCGCGGGCCCCCCGCGCCCCGCCGGGCGACGTCACACGATTTCCCCCAGGACGCGTTATGGTCCTAGGTTCACCGAAATGTCTCGATCTTAGGTTGAGGGTTGGGTACGGGAGAGGGGCCGAGCCCCGCTGAGGACCCGGCCCCTCGCGACCGTCGCTGACTACCCGTTGCTCAGAGCTGCGAAACCACCCAATCCACGCATTTCGTCAACTGCGTGACGTCCTCGGGATCGATCGCCGGGAACATACCGACGCGCAACTGGTTGCGCCCCAGCTTCCGGTACGGCTCGGTGTCGACGATGCCGTTGGCGCGCAGGATCTTTGCGACCTTCGCCGCATCGACCGAGTCGGCGAAGTCGATCGTTCCGACCACCTGCGAGCGCAGCGCCGGATCGGTGACGAACGGCGTCGCGAACTCGGAAGCCTCGGCCCACTCGTACAGGCGCGACGACGAATCCTTGGTGCGGCTCACGGCCCAGTCGAGGCCACCGTTGGCGTTGAGCCACTCGATCTGGTTCGCGAAAAGCAGCAGGGTGGCGAGCGCCGGGGTGTTGTACGTCTGGTCCTTGCTGCTGTTCTCCACCGCGATCGGCAGCGACAGGAAGTCCGGGGTGTACCGGCCGGACGCCTTGATCTCGGCAACGCGCTCGAGCGCGGCCGGGCTCATCAGCGCGATCCACAACCCGCCGTCCGCCGCGAAGCACTTCTGCGGAGCGAAGTAGTACACGTCGCTGTCGGCGATGTTGACCGGCAACCCGCCGGCACCCGAGGTGGCGTCGATCGCGATGAGCGCGTTCGACGACCCGGCCGGACGCTGCACGGGCACAGCCACACCCGTCGACGTCTCGTTGTGCGCCCAGCCGATCAGGTCGGCGGACGCGTCGGCCACGATCTCGGGAGCCGATCCGGGCTCGGAGCCCATCACGATCGGATCGCCGATGAACGGATTCTTCTTGGCGACGGAGGCGAACTTCGACGAGAACTCGCCGTAGGTGAAGTGCTGCGACCGTTCGCGGATCAGGCCGAACGCGGCTGCATCCCAGAATGCCGTGGTGCCGCCGTTGCCGAGGACGACCTCGTAGCCGTCGGGCAGGGCGAACAGCTCGCGCAGGCCGGAGCGCACCCGGGCCACGACGTCCTTGACCGGCTTCTGCCGGTGGCTGGTGCCGAATACCGAAGCGCCGACGTCGACGAGCGACTGGAGCTGCTCGGGGCGAACCTTCGACGGGCCACAGCCGAAACGGCCGTCTGCGGGCTTGAGGTCGGCGGGAATGATCGGTGAAGCGTCTGCCATCGGAATGCGTGTCCTAAGCGTCGAGTGACATGGTGCAGATGTAGTCTAGACCGCTTGCGTGAGCGTCCGACCGGGTGCGTCAGCGGTGGGAGATCGACTCCCAGCCGGTGACGGCCTCGACGGACCGAGGATCCGGCCCGGTGTAGATCGCCGCGGGACGCACCAGCCTGCCGAGACGTTTCTGCTCGAGGATGTGCGCACACCAGCCCGCGGTCCGTCCGCACGTGAACATCGCCGGCATCATCGCGGCCGGAACCTCGGCGAAATCGAGGATCACGGCGGCCCAGAACTCGACGTTGGTCTCGATGGCGCGGTCGGGACGGCGTTCCCGCAGTTCGGTCAGCGCTGCCTGCTCGAGTGCCGCAGCGGCCTCGAAGCGCGGAGCGCCGAGTCGCTCGGCGGTGTCGCGCAGCACGCGGGCACGGGGATCTTCGGCGCGATACACACGGTGCCCGAAGCCCATGAGCTTCTCTTTGCGGTCCAGGATGCCCTGGACCACGGCGCGCGGCTCGCCGCTGCGCTCGGTCTCCTCGATCATCGGCAGCACGCGCGCCGGGGCACCGCCGTGCAACGGACCCGACATCGCACCCACGGCGCCGGACAGTGCGGCAGGCGCATCGGCACCGGTGGACGCGATCACCCGGGCGGTGAAAGTGGAGGCGTTCATACCGTGCTCGGCAGCCGACACCCAGTAGGCGTCGATGGCCTCGACGTGCTTCGGGTCGGGCTCGCCCTTCCAGCGCACCATGAACCGTTCGGTCACGGTCTTCGCCTGGTCGACCTGCTCCTGGGGTACCGCCGGCTGGTAGATGCCGCGCGCCGACTGAGCGACGTACGACAGTGCCATCACCGCGGAGCGCGCGAGGTTGTCGCGGGCGGTCGCGTCGTCGATGTCGAGCAACGGCTGGAAGCCCCAGATGGGCGCGAGCATCGCGAGGCCCGCCTGCACATCGACGCGCACGTTGCCGGTGTGGATCGGGAGCGGGAAAGGCTCGGCGGGATGCAGACCCCGGCCGAACTCGCCGTCGACGAGAAGTGCCCACACGTCACCGAAGGTCACGCCCCGAGCGACGAGTTCTTCGATGTCGACACCGCGGTAACGCAGTGCGCCACCGTCCTTGTCGGGCTCGGCGATATCACTGGTGAAGGCGACGACGCCTTCGAGACCTGCGACGAAATCCTCGGGTACAGACGCGCGCGGTGCCATGCGAATGGGCTCTCCTCTTTCGTGTGCCGCCCGATCCGAGCCGCACTGCCGGTGGAATGAGGACACCGGTGACTGTGATCGGCACCCCACTCGAGTCGTCAGGTGAACTCTAGTCCTCGACCGCGTGTCTTCGGGCGTCGGCCGTCCCGGAGTACCGTCTTCGTCCGTGCAGCCCGAACCACCGCGCCGACACGTGCCGGCAGACGATCTCGCGTCGATGCGTGCCGACTACAACCCGTCGGACCCGGCCGAAACGCTGTCCGCCGATCTCGGACCCGCGCTCGCCTCCGACGGCTGGCTGCCGTTGTTCCGGCAATGGCTGGCCACGGCCGTCGAGGCCGCCGTGCCCGAGCCCAACGCGATGGTGCTCGCGACCGTCGACGAGAACGGCGATCCCGCGACCCGGACGGTGCTGTGCAAGGCCGTCGGACCCGAGGGCATCACCTTTTTCACGAACTACGAATCCGACAAGGGACGCCACCTGGCCGCGCACCCGTACGCGTCCGTGACCTTTCTGTGGTTGCCGCTGCACCGCCAGGTCACGGTGCGCGGCAGGGTGGATCGCGTCGCGCCCGAGGAGACCGCGGCGTACTGGCGGACCCGGCCGCGCGGGTCGCGGCTCGGTGCGTGGGCGTCGCAGCAGTCGCGGCCGGTCGCGTCCCGCACAGACCTCGAACACGCACTCGTCGAGGCGGGCAGAGAGTACGGTCTCGGATCCGACGAGGACATTCCCGTTCCGCCGTTCTGGGGCGGATTCCGGATCAGTCCGGACACCGTCGAATTCTGGCAGGGGAGACCCGACCGTCTGCACGACCGGATTCGTATGCGGCTCGTGGACGGAGCGTGGTCCGTCCGGCGTCTCCAGCCGTGAGACGCATCCTCGCCGACACCACACCGCTGCAGAACAAGGACTTCGCGCGGCTGTGGTGGGCCGGTGTCGTGACCGTGATCGGCGCCCAGATGGCGATCGTCGCGGTACCGCAGCAGATCTACGAGATCACCCGGAACTCGGCCTATGTCGGGCTCACCGGTGTGTTCGGTCTCGTGCCGCTCGTCGTGTTCGGGCTCTGGGGTGGCGCGCTCGCGGACGCCATGGACCGGCGCACCTTGCTGACCATCACCTCGGTCGGCCTCTGCGTCACCTCGCTGCTCCTGTGGGCTCAGGCCGCAGCGGGTTCGGGCAACGTGTGGGTGCTGCTCGGCGTGTTCTCGGTGCAGCAGGCGTTCTTCGCGGTGAATCAGCCCACCCGCGCGGCCGTGATCCCGCGCGTGCTTCCCACGGGCCAGATCGCTGCGGCGACCTCGCTCAACATGACCGTCGTGCAGTTCGGTGCGATCGCCGGTCCGCTGCTTGCCGGGGTGCTCATCCCGATGGTGGGGTTGTCGACGCTGTACCTGCTCGACGCGGTCTTCCTGCTCGCGACGCTCTGGGCCGTCGTCCGGCTGCCCCCGATCCCGCCGCTGGGAGAGGTGACGCGGGCGGGACTGCGCGCGGTGCTCGACGGATTCCGTTACCTGTCCGGGCAGAAGATCCTGTTGGCCTCCTTCGTCGTCGATATCGTCGCGATGGTTTTCGGAATGCCGCGCGCATTGTTTCCTCAGATCGCTCACGAAACCTTCGGGGATCCGGTGCAGGGCGGATTCGTCCTCGGCGTGCTGTTCGCGGCGATGTCGGTGGGAGCCGTTGTCGGAGGCGTGTTCTCGGGGTGGCTGCCGAGAGTGCGGCGCCAGGGTCTCGCGGTGATCGTGTGTATCGCGCTGTGGGGCGTCGCGATGGCCGGATTCGGGATCGTGGTGTGGTTCGCCGATTCGGGCGGGAGCGCGCTGCTGGTGTGGCTCGCGGTGGCGTTCCTCGCGTTCGGCGGGGCGGTGGACATGGTGTCGGCGGCGTTCCGGTCGACGATGCTGCAGACCGTCGCGACCGACGAGATGCGTGGCCGGTTGCAAGGAGTATTCATCGTCGTCGTCGCCGGCGGTCCCCGGATCGGCGACGTGCTGCACGGTGCCGCGGCCGCCGCAGCCGGGACCGCGGTTGCGGCAGCGGGTGGCGGTGTCCTGGTGATCGTCGGCGTCGCGGTGTGTGTCTTCGCGTTCCCCGCCTTCGTCCGGTACCGCGTCGAGAGAACCCTGTCGTAGCGCGCTCTCCACGCGGCGGTGGCGGAACTCACCCCTGACGAATTCGAGGTGGGCGGGCCCGAAGCGGAAGATGGAACGGCCGGACACAGCCGTCCGGACTTCCCTTTCGCGTACCTCGTGCACTCTCCGAAGGCTCTCTCATGACCACGGCTCCCGCCTGCCCACCCGACGACGTCCGGATCGACGACGGTCCGCGGGCAGGGCGCACCCGCGCGATGTGGGCACTCGCGCTCGGCGGGTTCGGAATCGGCACCACCGAATTCATGGCGATGGGCCTGCTTCCCGACATCGCGGCCGGGCTCGGTGTCTCCGAGCCGACCGCCGGGCACGTCGTGTCCGCATATGCCGCCGGCGTCGTGGTCGGTGCACCGCTCCTCGCGACCCTGACCGCCCGGGTACCGCGCAAGACGCTGCTGATCGCCTTGATGGTCGCGTTCACGATCGGTAACGCGGCGACGGTGCTGGCACCGGGCTACGGCGCGCTCGTGGCCTCCCGGTTCGTTGCCGGCCTGCCGCACGGCGCGTACTTCGGCGTCGCCGCAATCGTCGCGGCGCATCTCGCCGGTCGGGGACAGCGGGCGCGGGCCGTCGCGCTCGTGATGATGGGACTGTCGGTGGCGAACGTGATCGGGGTGCCCGCGGCGTCGTGGCTGGGTATGGCACTGGGCTGGCGCATCGCGTTCGGCCTGGTCGCGGTGATCGGGGTGGCCACCGTCGCCGCGGTCGTCGCGTGGGTGCCGGACCTGTCCATCCGTACGACGAGCGTGCGGACCGAGCTGGGTGCTCTGCGCCGCAAGCAGGTGTGGATGACGTTGGGCGTCGCGACGATCGGCTTCGGTGGTGTGTTCGCGGTCTACACCTACATCAGCACCACCCTGACCGACGTCGCGGGCGTACCGAAATCGGTGGTCCCGGTCGCCCTGATGCTGTTCGGGCTCGGCATGGTCGTGGGCAACGCGGTGGGAGGTCGCCTCGCCGACCGCGCTCTGGTGCCGGGCATCTTCATCACCGTGGGTGCGCTCGGCGTGCTGCTCGCCGTGTTCGTCGTCGCGGTGCACAACCCGTACACGGCTCTGGTGATGGTGTTCCTGCTCGGCGGCGGATGCGCGGCGGTCGGTCCGGGGCTGCAGGTCCGGCTGATGGACGTCGCGGACGATGCCCAGACGCTCGCGGCGTCGCTCCACCACGCCGCGTTCAACCTCGCCAACGCGATCGGCGCCGCGATCGGCGGTGCGGTGATCGCCGCCGGATTCGGGTACACCGCACCGGCCGCTGCCGGAGTGATCCTCGCGGCGGCAGGTGTGCTCATTTTCGCGATCGCGGTGCGAATGAAGGACGACAGCGGCCCAGCGCGGGGGGAGGCAGCGGCCACCGAAGCGCGGTGACCGCTGTCCGAGCCGCCGGGATGTACGGCTCAGCGCACCCGTTCCCTGAAGACCACCCGATCGAGCGCCGCGACATACCGGTCGATGTCGGCGCCGGTTCGCCACACGAGACGCACCTGCAGCGCGGTCGCGGCGGGAGCCAACTGCAGCCACGCGACCCCCGGCGCCGAACCGGGCCTCGTGGTCGACATCCCGAAATGGGTGCCCGCAGCCACTGCGGCGAGGACGGCGCGGTCGTCCGGCGCAGTCGTCGTCTCGACCTCGAGACCGCGTTCGCGCAGTAGATCACGCACGGCGTCGAAGGCCCCGGGGTTTCCTGTTCGTGCAGGGGCTGCGAACGCCAGATCGGAGAGCATCGGGAACCGAGGCCGTTCGGCGTGGGCGCTGCGATGGTCCTTCGGCACGACGACCCACCGCGGAATCTTGGTGACGGGCCCGGCCTCCACGCCGTCCACGAGCGTGGGAAGTTCGACGACGGCGAAATGGCATCTGCCCGACCGCACCGCCTCGATCAGGTCGACGGTGGTCCCCGATTCGGTCGTCACCGCCGCATCGGTCTCGGCGCACAAGGCCGCGACGCACGCGGTGAGCAACCGGTCCGGGAGCGCGACGCAGGCGCCCCAGCGGACCACTGCGCGGGCGCCGGCCACGCGGACCGCTTCCGTGAGAAAACGGTCGGAGTCGTCGAGGAGCGAGCGGGCGTGGGGAAGCAGGTGCGCACCGGCGGAAGTGAGAACGGCACCCTGCTGCGTGCGGTGGACGAGCGGGGTCCCGATGTACTCCTCGAGGCGCCGAAGTCCTTGGGACAGTGGAGGTTGCGTCATCTCCAGTTCGGCTGCGGCGCGCCCGAAGTGTCCTGTGTCGGCGACCGCGACGAAGAACCGGAGATGACGGATCAGATCCATGGCCGACATTCAACCAGCGTCCTCGACACCGTCCCCGCTTTTACCGGAAGTGCGGCCAGTGTCGGCCTCGTACAGGGCTGTCACCAGGGGTGATACTTTTTCCGACTTGCCCCGGCCTCCGTAAAGTATTGGCATCGGCGAGAGGCCGGATGCTGTTGTAGCTGCATGGCAACACCACCCGCAGTCGACCGAACAGCACTGTCCCGCAGAGGCTTTCTCTCCGGTGCCGTCGTCCTGTCGGCCGCTCCGATCCTGGCCGCATGCGGCGCATCGGGCAGCACGATGCCACCGGATGCGACCCCGGCCGCGAGGGGCGTACCGGAGACACGGTTGCAACTGCCCGCGCTCGACGCACGTCTCGCCCGGATCGAGAACGACCACAAGGTCCGGCTCGGGGTGTTCGCGCACTCGCCGATCGACGGTCGGAGCTGTTCATACCGCGGCGACGAGCGATTCGCGATGTGCTCGACCTTCAAGATCTACGCAGCGGCCGGAATTCTGCGTCTCGAATCCCTCGGCCGGCTCACCCTCGACGAGACCATTGCGGTCGAGCCCGCCGACATCGTCGTCAACTCGCCTGTGACGACCGAACATCAGGGCCGCGTCATGACCGTGGGTCACCTGTGCGAGGCCGCGCTGACCCGAAGCGACAACACCGCCGCGAACCTCCTGTTGCGACGCCTCGGCGGACCGGACACGGTGACAGCCCTCGCGCGGGCTGTCAACGACAAGGCGACTCGCCTCGACCGGTGGGAACCCGAACTGAACGAAGCGGGGCGCGGCGACGAGCGCGACACCACGACCGCCGCCGGGCTCGGAGCGGGGTGCCACGAACTGCTTCTCGGTGCGGGGCTGCCGCCGCAGCAACAACGCACCCTCGCGGGGTGGATGCGGGGGAGCCTCACGTCCGACAAGCGCATCCGTGCGGCACTGCCGCCGGGCTGGACCGCGGCCGACAAGACGGGAGGAGGCGACCACGGGACGGTCAACGACGCCGGGGTCGTGTGGTCGCCTCAGGGGGATCCGCTCGTGCTGGTGGTGCTCTCGGATTCCACCACCGGTGACCCCGACGTGCCGATCGACGACGTCCCGACGGTGGCCGCCACCGCGGCCGTGATCGAGGCCATGACGACCGGTATGTGATCCGGGACTGCGGGGCAGGTTGGCGGTACGGACAGGTCAGCCGCCCGAATGGGTAGTGCGATCGCCCGCCGCCCGCAAGACTGGGTACATGTCCGACTCGATCCACCACTCGCAACGCGATCACCCGACCGATTCCCGGCCGGGAGACGGTCCCGCGCATTACGTGATCCGCGGCGGCGGCTACCGGGCCGAGGTGTCCGAGGTGGGCGCGGCGGTGCGTGAACTGGTGTACGACGATCCGTCCGGCCCCTACCGGCTCGTCGAGAGCGGGCCGGCCGAGGAACCGTGGCTGTACGCGGGCGCCGTGCTGGCGCCGTGGCCGGGTGGGGTGCGCGACGGCCACTTCTTCTTCGACGGAATCGAACACCAACTGGCGGTCACCGACCCGCGCCGGAAGACCGCCGTGCACGGCTTCGCCTGGAACAAGAAGTGGGACCTCGTGTCGCACACGGCTACCCGTGTCGAGCAGGTGCTCGAGGTCGGATTGCAGAAGGGATGGCCCTACCGGCTGCTGCTCACCGCGATCCACGAACTCGGTGAGTACGGGCTCGTCGTCACCCACACCGCGACCAACATCGGCGATTTCCACGCACCGTTCGGTCTCGGCGTGCACCCGTATCTGCGGGCCGGTGAGACCCCCCTCGACGAGTGCAGCCTGCACCTGGCGGCGGGTACCCGCGTTCCGATCGACCGCGAACGTGGTCTTCCCACCGCGTACTCACAACCCGTCACCGGTACCGAGTACGACTTCACCGCACCGCGCTCCCTCGCCGGTGTACGGCTCGCGACACCGTTCAGTGCCCTCGACGAGGACGCCGACGGTGTGGTGCGTCATCGTCTCTGCGGTCCCGACGGGCGCGGTGTGGAATTGCGAACGGTGCCGGAGTTCGGGTGGCTGTATGCGACCACCGAGACGGCCGGGTCCGGGGGTGCTGCGGAGCGTTCGCTCGCTCTGATTCCCGCGACGTGCCCTCCTGATGCGTTCAATCTGGGTATCGACGAAGTGGTCCTGCAGCCGGGGCAGGGCTGGGACGCCAGCTGGGGCCTGGGTGCGGTGGGTTTCTCCGGGTGACGCACGGGCGCCGCGAACGGCAGGAGGCGGGGTGGCAATGGCGCTACCACACGGATCGCGTACGATTACCCCAGGTAAGCGGCGTGCGCCGACCTTGCGGCGGAGTTTCCGAGGGTGCGGGCCGACGTCCGACGTCGATATCAACGAAACACTGTGCGGGGACTTTCGACCGACCCTGGCTGGGCGCACGCGCTGCGCTACGGCTAGGTTCTACCTGAATGTTCGGAAGTTTCTCGTAGGTCTGAGCTTGAGAGGGATCCTTCGTGCCCGCTGAGAATGAACCCACAACCGCCCTCAGCTACCCCGGTGGCGAGCACGCGATGTCGATCGCCAAAGCAACGGAAGGCAATGACGGTATCGAGCTGGGCAAGCTCCTTGCGGAGACCGGGTACACCACCCTCGACCCCGGTTTCGTCAACACTGCCTCCACCAAGTCGGCGATCACGTACATCGACGGTGAGAAGGGCATCCTGCGTTACCGCGGGTACCCGATCGAGCAGCTTGCCGAGAAGGCCAGCTTCATCGAGGTCAGCTACCTGCTGATCTACGGCGAGCTGCCCACGTCGGACCAGCTCGAGACGTTCACCGACAAGATCCGCCGGCACACGCTGCTGCACGAGGACCTCAAGCGCTTCTTCGACGGCTTCCCGCGTAACGCGCATCCCATGCCCGTCGTGTCGAGCGCCGTCAATGCGCTCTCGGCGTACTACCCGGACTCGCTCGACCCGGACGACTCGGAGCAGGTCGAGCTGTCGACGATCCGCTTGCTCGCCAAGCTCCCGACGATCGCCGCGTACGCCTACAAGAAGTCCGTGGGCCAGCCGTTCCTCTACCCCGACAACTCGCTGTCGCTGGTCGAGAACTTCCTGCGGATGACGTTCGGTTTCCCGGCCGAGCCGTACGAGATCGACCCCGAGATCGCGCAGGCTCTCGACATGCTGCTGATCCTGCACGCCGACCACGAGCAGAACTGCTCGACGTCGACGGTGCGTCTGGTCGGCTCGTCGGACGCCAACCTGTTCACGTCCATCTCGGGCGGCATCAACGCGCTGTGGGGCCCGCTGCACGGCGGTGCGAACCAGGCTGTGCTGGAGATGCTCGAGCAGATCAAGAACTCGGGCGGCGACGTCAACGAGTTCGTGCGCAAGGTCAAGAACAAGGAAGACGGCGTGAAGCTCATGGGCTTCGGGCACCGCGTCTACCGCAACTACGACCCGCGCGCCGCGATCGTCAAGAAGACCGCCGACTCGATCCTCAAGAAGCTCGGTGCAGGCGACGAACTGCTCGAGATCGCCATGAAGCTCGAAGAGGCCGCGCTCACCGATGACTACTTCATCGAACGCAAGCTGTACCCGAACGTCGACTTCTACACCGGTTTGATCTACCGCGCCATGGGCTTCCCGGACCGCATGTTCACCGTGCTGTTCGCGTTGGGCCGCCTGCCGGGCTGGATCGCGCACTGGCGCGAGATGCACTCCGACCCGACCCTCAAGATCGGGCGCCCGCGCCAGATCTACGTCGGCCACACCGAGCGTGACTACAAGGGGATCGATCTTCGCTGACCGATCTGTCCGAGCGTGTGCGACGACTGCCACTCGACAAGGGAGAAGGACCTGTGAGTAAACCGGAGATCGAGTTCCAGGAGGGCCCCGCGCCCACCGAACTGGTCATCAAGGACATCACGATCGGTGACGGTCCCGAAGCCACGCCGGGTGCGGTCGTCGACGTGCACTACGTCGGTGTCGAGTTCGACACGGGCGAGGAGTTCGACTCGTCGTGGAGCCGTGGCGAGTCCATCCGCTTCCCGCTCGCCGGTCTCATCGCCGGCTGGCAGGAGGGCATCCCCGGTATGCGTGTCGGTGGGCGTCGTCAGCTGACGATCCCGCCGGAACTCGCCTACGGTCCCGCCGGATCGGGCCACCAGTTGTCGGGCAAGACTCTCGTGTTCGTGATCGATCTGCTCGACGTGCAGGTCCAGCCCGAACCGCCGGTCATCGAGAAGTCGGAAGGCCCCGCGCCCACCGAACTCGTGGTCGAGGACATCACCATCGGTGACGGTCCCGAGGCGCAGCCCGACGCGACCGTCGACGTGCACTACAAGGGCGTCGAGTACGAGACCAACGACGAGTTCGACTCGTCGTGGAGCCGCGGTCAGTCCGTCGCGTTCCCGCTCGGTCGGCTGATCCCGGGCTGGCAGCAGGGCATCCCGGGTATGCGGGTCGGTGGTCGCCGCAAGCTGATCGTGCCGCCGGAACTCGCATACGGTCCGGCCGGTTCCGGTCACCCCCTCGGCGGCAAGACGCTGGTGTTCGTGATCGACCTGGTCGACCTGCCGTAGTAATCCGTTCATGAGGGCCCGAGTCCGGCGTATGCCGGACTCGGGCCCTCGTGTATCCGGGCGCATTCACGAGCACGTGCAGGTTCTCGCTGCCAGACTGGGGTAATGGCAGTACGAGTGCAGGTGCCGGCGGAACTCCTTCCGCACCTGCGCCGCGCCCGCGACGTCGCCGACCGCGACTATGCGGAGCCGCTCGACCTCGTCGAACTCGCCGCCAACGCCGGCGTATCCAAGTTTCACTTCCTCCGGTGTTTCGCCGCGGTGTACGGCAGGACTCCGGGGGCCTACCTCGCCGAGCGGCGCATCGAACGAGCCCAGGACCTGCTGCGGGCGACCAACCTGACGGTCACCGAGATATGCCACGTCGTCGGGTACACCAGCCTCGGCTCGTTCAGCGCCAAATTCCGGCAACTGGTCGGTACGTCACCGTCGGTGTATCAGGCGAAGTTCGCCGAGTCCGGTGCGCCGCGAATCCCCGGTTGCTACGTCTTCATGCACGGCCTGAGCGACCGGTCCTGAACGCCGCAATTTCGGAGAAGCGCAGGCACCGGCGCCGGCCCTAGGTTGGAATACATGATTACCAACATTTCTCTGGTCACCCTCTGGGTCACCGACCAGGACGCAGCCAAGAAGTTCTACACCGACACGATGGGATTCGTCGAAGGCACCGACGTCACGCTGGGCGACGGGTTCCGCTGGGTATCGATCCTGCACCCCGACCATCCCGAACTGCAGGTCACGCTCGCCAAGCCCGGCCCGCCCCTCTCCGACGACACAGCAGAAGCGATCCGGCGGGCACTGGACGCCGGAACCATGGGCGGATTCGGTCTCGCCACCGACGACTGTCACGCGACGTATCGCGAGCTCGCTGCCAAGGGGGTGGAGTTCGTTCAGCAACCGGCCGAACGGCCGTACGGCATCGAAGCCGTGATGCGGGACAACTCCGGCAATTGGCTGGTGCTCGTGGAGGCGCGAGAGTTCACCGGAGAGTCTCTCCCGCACTGAGTAATTCGAACACAATGCACCCTCGCGATCGAGTCGGTGCCGGGAACGTCGCCGGTACCGATCATCGATCGCGGGGGCGCGTGCGGGGCAACCGGACGACGAGGCGTGCTCCCCCGAGCGGACTCTCGTCCAGGTGTGCGTCGCCGCCGTGCAGGGTTGCCTGCTGCGCGACCAGTGCCAGTCCGAGCCCGGACCCGGTCCGGCGGGAATTCGATCCGCGCCGGAACCGTTCGAACACTGCCGAGCGTTCGTCGGCGGGGACACCCACTCCGTCGTCGTCGACGATCAGGCTGGTGGCGGCATCGTCCCTCGAGACGGTGATCCGAACGAGCGATGCGCCGCCGTGCCGGACGGCATTGGTGATCGCGTTGTCCACCACGAGTCGCAGGCCTGCGGGCAGGCCGCGCAGCGTCCGGCCGGCATCCCCGCGGACGTCCACGGTCAGGCCCGGATATCGGCGCATCGCGTCCGCGGCAGCGGTGTCGCAGATCTCGACGGGATCGACGTCGACGAAATCGCGGTCGGTGGACAGGTCGCCTCTGGCGAGGCGTTCGAGGTCGTTGAGGGTCGCTTCCAGCCGTGCCTGAGTGCGCGCGAGGTCGGTGAGTATCTCGGACCGGTCGTCCGCCTCGAGGTCGAGGGTCGTGAGTACTTCGATGTCCGTCCGCATCGCCGTGAGGGGCGTCCGCATCTCGTGTGCCGCTGCCGCCGCGAAGTCACGCGCCGTGGCCAGCGCGGCGTCGGTGGCGGCACGCGCGCGTGCCACGTCGTCGAGCATCGCGCCCACCGCCGACGCGAGTTCGTCGGCTTCCGTGACTCCGGAGGGGCGTGGCGAGAGATCCCGGTCGCGGGCGACGATCCGGCGGGTCAGGTCGACGAGCGGACGCACCGCGCCACCGCCGAGCAGCCAGCCGAGACCGGTCGCGGCGGCCACTGCGACGGCGCCGGCGATCAATACCTGCCGGTGCTGATCCGTGGTCACATCCTGCGCCTCGGCCAGCAGGACGGCCACCGACATCAGACCGCGATTCGATTCGATGGGGGTGGTGTACGCGCGGTAGTCGATCCCGTCGAGGGTGACGGTCTGCGCGCCGGGTTCGAGGACGGGCAGTTCCGTGGGCGTGCTCGCCCGCAGTGCGCCGTCGGGTTCCGCGCGGATCGTCATGGCGAACGCACCGCCGTCGCCGAATACCGGCAGGAACAATTCGGCGGCCGCGGCGTTGGCTGCCAGCACATCGGCGGCGAGGTCGAGGCGCCGGTCGAGTTGTGCCAGATTGTTGCGCGAAATTGCCAGCGCCACAATGACACCCAGAATCCCCACGACGATGGTCGTGCCCAGCGCGGTCGCGGTGGCCACTCGGGCGCGCAACGAGAACGAGCGGGGCACCTCAGAGCTCCCGGAGAACGAAGCCGACGCCGCGCACGGTGTGGACGAGCCGGGCGCGGCCACCTGATTCGAGCTTGCGGCGGAGATAGCCGACGAACACGTCCACGACGTTGGTGTCGGAGGTGAAGTCGTAGCCCCACACGAGCGACAACAGGCGCTCGCGGGAGAGCACGATGCCCGCATTGCGGGCCAGGACCTCGAGCAGCTCGAATTCGCGTTTGGTCATGTCCACGGGATCGCCGTCGACGAACACCCGGCGGCCCGCCGGTTCGATGCGCAGGGCGCCGACCCGCACCGCCTGATCGTCGGCCGGTGCGCGGCGGCGCAGCATTGCTTTGATACGCGCGACGAGTTCGGCGAGGACGAACGGTTTGGTCAGGTAGTCGTCGGCGCCGGATTCGAGCCCGGCGATGCGGTCGTCGACGGTGTCGCGGGCACTGAGCACGCAGATCGGGATGTCGTCCCCCGCACCGCGCAGGGTAGTGATGACGGCTGTCCCGTCGAGACCGGGCATGTTCATGTCGAGCACCATCACGTCGGGCCGCTCGGCTTCTACGACTTCGAGGGCTTCGGCACCCCCGGCGGCGGTCAACACCGAGAATCCGGAGAGGCGGAGACCGCGGTGCAGGGAGGCGAGGACGTCCGCGTCGTCGTCGACGACCAGCACAGAAGGTGATCCGCTCATGAAGGGCAGTATTCCCGTATTCGTGGCGTCGGCGCCAAGCATCGCGCGGTACCGTGCACCCACGGCTGCCACCCCGCCGGTCGTCCGGCCCGCCCGGATTGCTCTACTGGGTGCGCGCTCGATCGGTACTCCGCCGAAAGGACCCCTCCATGCCTGCTCCCGTGCTGTCCCGCCGCGACCTGGACTTCTTGCTGTACGACTGGCTCGACATCGAGTCCCTGACCACCCGTTCGCGGTTCGCGGAGCATTCCCGTGAAACGTTCGACGCGGTGCTGGACCTGAGTGCGGACATCGCTACGAAGCATTTCGCGACGCACAACAAGAAGGCCGATGCCCAGGAACCCCGGATGGACGAGGACGGCCGCGTCGAGATCATCCCGGAGGTCAAGGCCGCACTCGATCTCTTCTCCAAGGCGGGGCTGATCGCCGGCGGGTTCGACGAAGCGCACGGCGGCATGCAGTTGCCCATCGCGGTTCTGCGCGCGTCGATGGCGTGGTTCCAGGCGGCGAATGCAGGCACCTCCGCGTACCCGTTCCTCACCGCGGCCAATGCGAGCCTGCTCGTCGCGCACGGCAGCGACGAGCAGATCGCCACCTTCGTGCCGCACATGCTCGAAGGCCGGTTCTTCGGCACCATGTGTCTGTCCGAGCCGCAGGCAGGCTCGTCGCTCGCCGACATCACCACCAAGGCCGTGCCCGTGGGCGACGGCACCTACCGCCTGACCGGAACGAAGATGTGGATCTCCGGCGGCGACCACGAATTGACCGAGAACATCGTGCATCTGGTGCTCGCCAAGATTCCGGGAGGCCCCGCCGGCGTCAAGGGCATCTCGCTGTTCATCGTTCCCAAGTTCCTCGTCGAGCCGGATGGCACGCTGGGCGACCGGAACGACGTCGCCCTGGTGGGCCTCAACCACAAGATGGGCAATCGCGGCACCACGAACACACTGCTGAACCTCGGCGAAGGCACGTACACACCGGGCGGAGAGGCGGGAGCGGTCGGCTATCTTCTCGGGGAGCCGAACAAGGGCCTGTCCTACATGTTCCACATGATGAACGAGGCACGGATCGGGGTCGGATTCCTCGCGACCTCGCTCGGCTACGCCGGATATCTCCAGTCGCTCGACTACGCACGCACCCGGACACAGGGCCGCCCACTCGGCGCGAAAGACCCGGCTTCCCCTCAGGTGGCACTCGTCGAACACCCCGACGTACGCCGGATGCTGTTGGCGCAGAAGTCCTACGTGGAAGGTGCGCTGGCGCTCGGCCTGTACTGTTCCACCCTCGTCGACGAACAGCGGACCGCACCTGACGAGGCGGCCCGGTCGCGTGCGGGGCTTCTGCTGGACCTGCTCACCCCGATTGCCAAGTCGTGGCCGTCGCAGTGGTGCCTCGAAGCCAACAGTCTTGCGATCCAGGTGCTCGGCGGTTACGGGTACACCCGGGAATTCGATGTCGAACAGTACTACCGCGACAATCGCCTCAACCCGATTCACGAAGGCACCCACGGCATTCAAGGGATGGACCTCCTCGGCCGCAAGGTGATCATGCAAGGTGGCGCCGCGCTCGCGGTGCTGGGAGAGACCATCGGCGAGACGGTGACGAAGGCGCTGGACGCCGGTGGCGACGCCGCCGAGTACGCGGAGCAGTTGCAGCGTGCCGTCGTGCGGGTGGGGGAGACGACCACCGCCCTGTGGTCGACCGGCGATCCGGCTGTCGCGCTGGCGAATTCGACCGTGTACCTCGAAGCAGTCGGGCATGTGGTGGTCGCGTGGATCTGGCTCGAACAACTCCTCGCCGTGGGCGAGCGGGACGGCGCGTTCTACGACGGCAAGCGCGCGGCGGCCCGGTACTTCTTCCGATTCGAACTTCCGAAGACGGGGCCGCAGTTCGATCTGCTCGCGAGCCTCGACCGCACCACCCTGGACGTCGACCCGTCCGTCCTCTGATCCGGTGCCGCCGGGCCCGCCCGCGCGGTGCCCGCGGGGGCCCCGGGCGGCGCGGGGC
>NZ_JAXION010000006.1:0-71842 GCF_049311045.1 Rhodococcus sp. 7Tela_A2
ACACTCTCGTGTGCGGCCCCGCCTGTCGTTCGGCAGCGTCAGCGCTGCGGCATCGTGCTGGTGGTGATCGGAACGGGAAGCGCCGTTGCTCCCTCGAGGAATCGATCCACTGCCGCCGCGCATGCGCGACCCTCGGCGATGGCCCACACGATGAGAGACTGGCCACGCCCCATGTCGCCGGCGACGAACACGCCGTCGACATTGGTGGACCACTCCTCGGAGCGGGCGACGTTGCCGCGCTCGTTGAGGTCAACACCGAGATCCGTGAGCAGGCCCGGCTTCTCGGGCCCGACAAAGCCCATCGCGAGGAGGACGAGATCGGCTTCGAGTTCGAAGTCGCTTCCCTCGACCTTCTCGAAACGGCCGTTCACCATGCGCACCTCGTGGGCGCGGAGACCCGTGACCTTGCCGTCCTCGCCGACGAACTGCTCGGTGTTGACGGAGAAGACGCGGTCGCCACCCTCTTCGTGTGCCGAAGAGACGCGGTACATCAACGGGTACGTCGGCCACGGCGTCGAGTCGGCGCGCTGCTCCGGCGGGCGCGGCATGATCTCGAACTGGCTGACGCTCACCGCACCCTGACGGTGTGACGTACCGAGGCAGTCGGCACCGGTGTCGCCGCCACCGATGATGACGACCTTCTTACCTTCCGCCGTGATGGTCGGCGCGGGGAGGTCACCGAACTGGACACGGTTGGCGATCGGCAGGAACTCCATCGCCTGATGGATCCCGTCGAGTTCGCGTCCGGGAATGGGCAGATCGCGCGCCACCGTCGCACCGCCGGCGAGGACCACGGCGTCGAACTGCTCGCGCAGTTCGTCGGCCGTGATGTCGACCCCGACATTCACTCCGGTCCGGAAGACGGTGCCCTCGGCCTCCATCTGTGCGAGACGGCGGTCGATGAACCGCTTCTCCATCTTGAACTCGGGAATGCCGTAGCGGAGCAGTCCGCCGATGCGGTCGGCCCGCTCGAACACCGTGACCGTGTGCCCCGCGCGCGTAAGCTGCTGCGCCGCAGCAAGTCCTGCCGGACCCGACCCGACGACCGCCACCTTGCGACCGGTGAGCTTCGACGGCGGCACCGGCTTGACGCGGTTGTCCTCGAAGGCCTTCTCGATCAGCTCGACCTCGACCTGCTTGATCGTCACCGGATCCTGGTTGATGCCCAGGACACACGACGCCTCACAGGGTGCCGGGCACAGCCGCCCGGTGAACTCCGGGAAGTTGTTGGTGGCGTGGAGGCGTTCGATGCCGTCCTCCCACTTGCCCTTGTACGCCAGGTCGTTCCACTCGGGAATCAGGTTTCCGAGCGGACAGCCGTTGTGGCAGAAGGGAATACCGCAGTCCATGCAGCGGCTCGCCTGGACCTGGAGGGTCTCGAGCGGGAAAGGCTCGTAGACCTCCTTCCAGTCGAGCAGCCGGAGGGGGACGGGACGACGGACCGGAGTCTCGCGCGACCCGTGCTTGAGGAAGCCGCTTGGATCACCCACGAGCTGCCTCCATGATCGCCTCGTCCACGTTCCCACCACGAATGGTGGCGTCCTTGATAGCCATGAGCACCTTCTTGTAATCGCGAGGCATGACCTTCGCGAAGTGGCTGACCTGTTGTGACCAGTCGGCCAGGATGCGGGCTGCAACGTCGGAGCCCGTTTCGTCACGATGCCGTTCGACCGCGCCCTTGAGCCAGACGAAGTCTTCGCCCTCGAGATCCTCGAGGTCGACCAGCTCGGTATTCAGGTTGTCCTCGAAGTCCTTGTCCGGGTTGTACACGAACGCGACGCCACCGGACATGCCCGCACCGAAGTTGCGGCCGGTCTTGCCGAGGATGACGACCTTGCCACCCGTCATGTACTCGCAGCCGTGGTCGCCGACGCCTTCGACGACGGCCGTGGCTCCGGAGTTGCGGACTGCGAAACGCTCGCCTGCGACACCGCGGATGAGAACCTCACCGCCGGTGGCACCGAACAGGATCACGTTGCCGGCAATGATGTTGTCTTCCGGCACGAATCCCGGTGCGGCGTCGAGCGGGGGACGCACGACGATGCGGCCACCCGACAAGCCCTTGCCGACGAAGTCGTTCGCGTCCCCGTACAGGCGCAGCGTGATACCGCGAGGCACGAAGGCACCGAAGCTGTTACCGGCCGATCCCGTCAACGTGATGTCGATCGTGCCGTCGGGCAGGCCGTCCTTGCCGTACTTCTTGGTGACCTCGTGGCCGAGCATCGTGCCGACCGTGCGGTTGACGTTCGCGACGGCCGTGTCGATCTCGACGGGCGTGCCGGACTCGAGAGCCTGCTGCGCCTTGGCGATCAGGTCGTTGTCGAGCGCCTTGTCGAGTGCGTGGTCCTGTTCCTTGGTGCAGTGCATGTCCTGCTCGCCGTAGATCGGCGAGGTGACCTTCTGCAGCAACGGCGACAGGTCCAGCTTCGACGCGCGGTAGTGGTCCACGGCCTTGCGGGTGTCGAGGCAGTCGACCTGCCCGATCGCCTCGTCGAGACTGCGGAAGCCCAGCTCCGCGAGGTACTCGCGCACCTCTTCGGCGATGTAGAGCATGAAGTTCTCGACGAACTCCGGCTTGCCGGTGAAACGCTTGCGCAGCACCGGGTTCTGCGTCGCGACACCCACGGGGCAGGTGTCGAGATGACAGACGCGCATCATGATGCAACCCGAGACCACGAGCGGCGCGGTGGCGAAACCGAACTCCTCGCCTCCGAGCAGCGCCGCGACGATGACGTCGCGGCCCGTCTTCATCTGGCCGTCGACCTGCACCACGATGCGGTCGCGCAGACCGTTGAGCATGAGCGTCTGCTGGGTCTCGGCCAGGCCGATCTCCCACGGTGCGCCGGCGTGCTTGAGCGAGGTCAGCGGCGACGCGCCGGTGCCACCGTCGTGACCGGAGATGAGCACCACGTCGGCATGCGCCTTGGACACGCCCGCCGCGACCGTGCCGACGCCGAGTTCGGACACCAGCTTCACGTGGATGCGGGCTTCCGGGTTGGCGTTCTTCAGGTCGTGGATCAGCTGGGCCAGATCCTCGATGGAGTAGATGTCGTGGTGCGGCGGCGGCGAGATCAGGCCGACACCCGGCGTGGAACCACGCACCTCGGCGACCCACGGGTACACCTTGTGCGGCGGGAGCTGTCCACCCTCGCCGGGCTTGGCGCCCTGCGCCATCTTGATCTGGATATCGGTGCAGTTCGTCAGGTAGTGCGACGACACACCGAACCGGCCGGACGCGACCTGCTTGATCGCCGAGCGCCGCCAGTCGCCGTTCTCGTCCGGCGTGAAGCGGTCGGGATGTTCGCCGCCCTCACCGGAATTCGATCGGCCGCCGAGACGGTTCATCGCGATCGCGAGAGTCTCGTGGGCCTCCGACGAGATGGAGCCGTAGCTCATCGCACCGGTGGAGAACCGCTTGACGATCTCGCTCGCCGGCTCGACCTCCTCGAGAGGCACGGCGGGGCGCAAACCGGTCTTGAACTCGAACAGGCCACGGAGCGACGCGAGCTGCTGCGACTGGTCGTCGACGAGCTTCGTGTACTCCTTGAACACCTTGTACTGACCGGTGCGGGTGGCGTGCTGGAGCTTGAACACCGTGTCCGGGTTGAACAGGTGGTACTCGCCTTCACGACGCCACTGGTATTCGCCGCCCACCTCGAGCTCGCGGTGCGCGTGCTCGGACGGCCGGTCGAGGAATGCCGACCGGTGACGGGCTGCCACGTCGTGGGCGATCTCTTCGAGGCCGACACCCCCGAGCTGCGACTGCAGGCCGGTGAAGTACTCGTCGACGAGGTCCTGCGACAGGCCGATGACCTGGAACAGCTGCGCGCCGGTGTACGAGGCGAGCGTGGAGATGCCCATCTTGGACATCACCTTGAGGACGCCCTTCGACGCGGCCTTGATGTAGTTGGCGATGGCCTTGTCGAGGGTCATGCCCTCCGGCAGGTCGCCGTTCTGCAGCAACTCGTCGATGCTCTCGAACGCCATGTACGGATTGACCACGGCCGCACCGAAACCGCACAGCGCGGCGATGTGGTGCACCTCGCGGGCGTCGCCCGCCTCGACGAGCAGACCGACCTGCGTGCGCGTCTTCTCCCGCACGAGGTGGTGGTGCACCGCGGAGGTGAGCAGCAGCGACGGGATCGGCGCGAGCTTCTCGTCGGACTCGCGGTCCGACAACACGATCAGGCGTGCGCCCTTCTCGATGGCCTGGGACACCTGCGCGCGAATGCTCGCGAGCGCCCGCTCCAGACCGGCTCCGCCTTCCGCGACCGGGTACAGGCCGCGGATGATGACGCTGCTGAAGCCCGGGAACTGCTTCTCGTCGTTGACGTGGATGAGCTTCTGCAGATCGTCGTTGTCGATCACCGGTGCGGAGAGCAGGATGCGCCGGCACGACGCGGCGGTGGGGTCGAGCAGGTCGCCCTCGGGCCCGAGCATCCCGCCCATGCTGGTGACGATCTCTTCGCGGATCGCGTCCAGCGGCGGGTTGGTCACCTGCGCGAACAGCTGGGAGAAGAAGTCGAACAGCATCCGCGGCCGCGACGACAGCACAGCGATCGGGGTGTCGGTGCCCATGGAACCGAGCGCCTCACCACCGGTGGCAGCCATCGGCTTGACGAGAAGGTCGACCTCTTCGTTGGTGTATCCGAACACCTGCTGCCGCAACACCACCCGCTCGTGCGACATGTAGGTGTACTTCGACTGCGGCAGGTCTTCGAGACGGGTGACGCCCTTCTCGACCCACTCCTGGTACGGGAGTTCGGCGGCGAGTTCGCGCTTGATCTCCTCGTCTTCGACGATGCGGCCCTTGGCCGTGTCGACGAGGAACATCCGGCCCGGCTGCAGGCGCCGCTTGCTCACGATCTTCTCGGCGGGGATGTCGAGCACACCCACCTCGGACGCCATCACGACCAGGCCGTCATCGGTGACCCAGGCGCGCGACGGGCGCAGACCGTTGCGGTCGAGCACCGCACCGATGACGACACCGTCGGTGAAGCACACCGACGCCGGGCCGTCCCACGGCTCCATGAGCGCGGAGTGGTACTCGTAGAACGCACGACGGGCCGGATCCATGGCCGTGTTCCGTTCCCACGCCTCCGGGATCATCATGAGCACCGCGTGCGGCAGGCTGCGGCCACCGAGGTGGAGAAGTTCGAGAACCTCGTCGAACCGCGCGGTATCCGAGGCACCCGGGGTGCACACCGGGAAGATCTTCTCGAGCTTGTCGCGACCGCCGAAGATGTCGCTGTCGATCAGTGCCTCACGTGCACGCATCCAGTTGGCGTTGCCCGTGACGGTGTTGATCTCGCCGTTGTGTGCGACGCGGCGGAAGGGATGCGCGAGAGGCCACGACGGGAAGGTGTTCGTGGAGAAGCGCGAGTGCACCAGACCGAGAGCCGACTCGACGCGCTCGTCCTGGAGGTCCACGTAGAAGCCCTTGAGCTGCGGCGTGGTGAGCATGCCCTTGTAGACGAAGGTCGACGCCGACAGGCTCGGGAAGTACACGGTCTCGCGGCCGGGGCCGTCCTCGCCGGGGCCCTCGTGTCCGAGTTCGTGCTCGGTGCGCTTGCGCACCACGTAGGCACGGCGCTCGAGGTCGATGCCGGTCAGGGCGCGGGCGCCCGACGCGACGAAGATCTGGCGGAAGGTCGGCATGGCGTCGATCGCCATGGAGCCGAGTTCCGACTCGTCCACGGGCACCTCACGCCAGCCGAGGACCTCGAGGCCCTCTTCCTCGACGATGCGGTTCACCTGTGCAACAGCCTCATCGGCGGCTTCCGTGCCCTTGGGCAGGAAGGCGATACCCGTCGCGTAGGCGCCTTCGGCGGGAAGGTCGAAGTCGACGACAGCGCGGAAGTAGGCGTCGGGAATCTGAATGAGGATGCCGGCGCCGTCGCCGGTGTTCTGCTCCGCTCCCGCAGCACCGCGATGCTCCAGATTGACGAGCGCGGTGATCGCCTTCTCGACGATGTCGCGGCTTCGGCGACCGTGCATGTCGACAACGAACGCGACGCCACAGGAATCGTGCTCGTTCGAGGGGTGGTAGAGCCCTTGAGGCCCGGGGAGAAGAGTCATACCTAGCCTTCGTTGCGTGCGATAGCACCGACGACCAGCAGCGCTGATGGCCATCTACTGCCGTAGACGGGTATCGGCCGGGTGTCCCGATACCTTCGACACCGCCAGTATCCGCTCATCCGCGACGGTGCGGGTGCCTTTTGTCGGCAGCACGAGACGGGTCTGGCGACCGGTGGGACATCGTGGGCCCACCGCTCTGGAGGAAACGATATGCCAGGTCACCGGGGGTAATGCAACATAGGCTGCCCTACCTTGGGGCTGACCTGCGTAAATGCCCCGTTGACACGCCTGTGACGAGCCGTTCACATAACCGCGGTTCGCTGCAGGACGGCGTCGAGGATCCTGCCGATGCCGGTCTGCGGGTCCGTCGCGTCGTCCTCGGAGGTGAGGCGGTGGAGGATCACCCCGTCGACGTAGTCCACCACGATCTGCGCGGCGGTCTCGGGGTCGTCGGCGCCGAGCGCGGCAAGGATTTCCCTGCCCCACGCCCGCAGTTCTCCGCGCCTCGCTCCCACCGACTCGCGCAGAGCCGGGACCGTGGTCGATTCGACGAACAGCGCCAGTCGCGCGCGGGTGCGCACCGCGTCCGGACCGGTCGCGTAGAGCACGTACTCCCGCAACAGGACCTCGAGGCCTCGCCGGTCCGGGGCCGTGCCGTCCGCCGTCAGTGCCGCCAGATCCTGGCGATCACGTTCGAGGAGGCGATCGAGTACCCCCTCGACGAGTGCACCCCGGGTCCGGAAGTAGTTCGACGTCGAACCTGCGGGAACACCCGCACGTGCGTCGACGCGGCGATGGGTGAGGGCACGCACCCCGTCCCCTCCCAGAACCTCGATGGCGGCGTCGAGCACAGCGGCACGCTTGTCGGTCACGGTCCCAGCATAAACCGGTCACTACGTTTGTAGTGACACCACACTACAAACGTAGTAGATTGCGGTGCATGAGCGGGACACACGCAGGGAAGGCCGCGATTCTCGGCGGGGGCATCGGCGGGCTCACCGCTGCGAACGCACTCGTCCGCTTCGGCTGGCACGTCGACGTATTCGAACGCGCGGAAGGCCTGCCTCCCACCGGAACCGCGCTGGGACTGTGGCCCGAGGCACTTGCCTCGCTCGAGGTCGCCGGCCTCGGAGGCGAGGCCGAGAAACGGGGAGTGCTGCAGACCTCGGGGTGGTTCCTGCGCTGGGACGGCCTGCCCATCGCGCGCCTCGAGAATCTCCGGCGGCCCGCCGTCCTCCTGTCGCGGCCGCCGTTGCTCGAGCTCCTGTCCGCCGGGTTACCGGATGGCACAGTGCACTTCGGTCACACTGCGCCGGCGGCACCGGATCTCTCCGGATACGACGTCGTGGTCGGCGCCGACGGCATCGGGAGCGCGACCCGCGACGCCCTCTTCGGGTCGCGGTTCCGGCCGGTCTACACCGGATTCACCGCATGGCGAGGATGGGTCGACGGGCGTGCCGCCTCACTGAGCGAAAGCTGGGGACCGAACGCGCTGTTCGGGATCACACCCCGGGACGGCGACCTCACCAACTGGTTCGCGGCGGTCCGCGCGCCGGCCGACTCGACCGGCGGTGTTCCCGACCTCCGCGAGCGCTTCCGCGAGTGGCACCCCGCGGTCCTCGACGTACTCGATCGCCTCGACCCCTCTATGGTGCTGCATCACGACCTGTACCAGTCGCCACCGCTGCCGTCGTACGTCCGCGGCAAGGTGGCCCTCATCGGCGACGCCGCACACGCGATGGCACCCAACCTCGGCCGCGGTGCCTGCGAGGCGATCGTCGACGCCTCCGCGCTCGCCGTCCTGCTTCGCGACCACCCCGTCGCCGAAGCCCTCCATCGCTACGACCGCGCGCGCCGGCACCGCACCCAGCGACTCGTGCGGGCCTCCCGGATGCTGGCCGGGGTCGCGACCGCCACCCGGTTCACCACCGCGCGCAACGCGGCGGTGCGCGCCACCTCGAGATTCGCCTGACGCCCCGGGTTCCTTCGAACCGAACCCACGGCCCTCCGCCGGGTCGTAGCGTTCGGGCGCATGAGCCCCGAATTGGAAGGGCACGGTGGCGATCACGCCGCCGCTGTGGCCCGCGCACACGGTGTGGAGACGATGTTCACCCTCTCCGGCGCCCACGTCTTCCCCCTGTACGACGCCGCGGTGAAAGGCGAGTCGAGGATGCGTCTCGTCGACGTGCGACACGAGCAGACGGCGGTGTTCGCGGCGGAGGCGACCGGCAAGCTCGAGCGGCATCCGGGCCTTGCGGTACTCACCGCCGGGCCGGGCGTCACGAACGGGATCAGCGCCGTCACGCAGGCCCACTTCGCGGGCTCGCCACTGGTCGTACTGGGCGGCCGCGCCCCCAATGCGCGCTGGGGCACGGGCAGTCTCCAGGAACTGGATCAGCCCCCGTTGTTCCGGTCGGTCACCAAGTTGTCGGAGACGGCCCGCACCGTCGGTGAGGTCGGCCCGACGGTGGATGCGGCGTTCACCGCGGCCGAATCCCCGCATCGCGGACCGGCTTTCGTCGATGTCCCGATGGACGAGCTGTACGGACGAGTGACGGCGCCGCGGCCGCAGGCGCATGTGCGTTCCCGCCTCGAGCCGGATTCGGAGGACCTGGCCGAGATCGCCCGGCTACTGACCAGCGCGGAACGGCCCCTGCTCGTCCTGGGCACCGATGTGTGGGCGGACGGCGCCGAGAACGCGGCCCTCCGGTTCGTCGACGAACTGGGCATACCGGTGATCACCAACGGCATGGGACGCGGCATCGTCCCCGGCGGTCATCCGCTGCTCGTCAGCAAAGCACGGAGCGCGGCGGTCGGCACGTGCGATCTCGTGCTGGTCGTGGGCACCCCGCTGGATTTCCGGCTCGGGTACGGACGGTTCGGAGGCCGCGACGGCGGGCCGGCCGCCCAGGTCGTGCACATTGCGGACTCCCCCGGCCAGATCTCGGCACATGCCGAACTCGCGGCCTCCGCGGCCGGGGATCTCACGGCGTGCTTCGACGGCATTCTCTCGGCCTTGTCCGCAAGGCCGGATATTCGGGCGTGGGCGGACCGGTTGCGCGCTCTCACGCTCGAGGCGGCCGCTCGCGATACCGCGCTGCTGTCCGCCGACTCGGACCCCATCCATCCGGCCCGCATCTACGGTGAGCTTCTCCCGCGCCTGGCCGACGACGCCGTCGTCATCGGGGACGGCGGTGACTTCGTGTCCTTCGCGGGAAAGTTCGTGGAGCCGCGGAAGCCGGGCCTGTGGCTCGATCCCGGACCGTACGGATGCCTCGGTGCCGGTCTGGGGGCGGCGATCGCGGCGCGGATAGCGCGGCCGTCGAGCCAGGTCGTGTTGCTGCTCGGCGACGGAGCCGCCGGGATGTCGCTGATGGACGTCGACACCCTGGTGCGGCACCGTCTGCCGGTGGTGATCGTGGTGGGGAACAACTCGGCGTGGGGGCTCGAGAAGGGGCCGATGCAGATGTTGTACGGGTATGACGTCGCGGCAGACCTCACCCCCGGCACCCGCTACGACCAGGTAGCGGTCGCGTTGGGTGCCGGGGGTGAGATGGTCGCCGATCCCCGGGCGATCGGCCCGGCCCTGGACAGGGCTTTCTCGTCGGGGGTCCCCTATGTGGTGAACGTTCTCACCGACACGGAGGCGGCCTATCCTCGCGCGACCACGGGCATCTGAAAGGCCCGTAAACAACAACTGGCCGCAGCGATGAACATCAGCTGCGGCCAGAGGTAACGAAAGAATAACGCGGAGCTTTCGAAACCGTAAGTCGCGCTCAGGTGAACTCTGTCACATCGCGGTTCGTTCCCAGACTCGGTGGGTACCGAGCAGCTCCAACACCGCGCTGACGGCGTCTTCCGGACCGGTCGCAGAGACCACGCCCGGTGCCGCGACGCCCTCGAACAACGCCCGGCCGTCGCCCCACGCGGCAACCGCCTTCTGATGCCGGAGCGTCTCGTCGACGAGGAGCCGTGCCCGCGGGTCGGGTGCGGGGGTGGCGAAGAGAACCGCGTCGAACTCGACGGACCGTGCGGTGAGGAACGTTCGGGAGATCGGAACAACGCCGCCGAGCTTCCCGCCGTGCGGTGCGATGACCAGCGGCACACAATCCGCGCCGTCGATCGCCTTCACCGCGGCCTGCACCTGATCGAGGTCGCTGGTGTCGTCCGCGACGACACCGATGATGCGGCCCTGAACCGGCCATGTCTTGCCCACCTGCGACAGCGCCGGGCTCGGGGCAGGATCGACGAGTTCGATCGTGGGTGCGGGCGCCTCGAGACCGAGCCCTGCCGCCACCGTCGCGCACAGATCGGCGTCGATGTTGGCGAGGATCTGGAGCTGACGCTCCTTGATCGTCTGCTCGTAGCACTTGCCGAGTTCGAAGGTGTACGCGTACGCGACGTGTTCCTTCTCGATCTCCGACAGGCTCTTGTAGAACTGGCGGACCTGCGAGTAGTGGTCGTCGAAGCTCCGCGAGAGGGCGCGTTCCTTCTGGGCCGCCGGCAGCTCGACCGGGAAGTCGATGAAGGCCCCTTCGTCGGCACCGGCGAAGAACGGACATCCCCCGTCCAGCGAATTCGGCTTGTACGGCGCGACGCCCTTGTGGACCGCGTGCTGGTGGAACCCGTCGCGCAGCATGTCGTTGACGGGGGCGTGCGGGCGGTTGATCGGAATCTGGCCGAAGTTCGGCCCGCCGAGCCGGGTGAGCTGGGTGTCCAGGTAGGAGAACAGGCGCCCCTGCAACAGCGGGTCGTCGGTGACGTCGATACCGGGCACGAGGTGGCCGGGATGGAACGCGACCTGCTCGGTCTCCGCGAAGAAGTTGGTGGGGTTGGCGTTGAGCTCCATGGTGCCGATGATCTGCACCGGAGCGAGTTCTTCCGGCACGATCTTCGTCGGGTCGAGCAGATCGATGCCCTCGAAGGTCTGTTCCGGATTGTCGGGGAACACCTGCACCCCGAGATCCCATTGCGGGTATGCCCCGGCCTCGATGGCGTCGGCCAGGTCGCGGCGGTGGTAGTCGGGGTCGAAGCCGTTGATCATCTGGGCTTCTTCCCACACCAGGGAGTGCACGCCCAAGCGCGGCTTCCAGTGGAACTTGACGAGAGAAGTCTCGCCCGCCTCGTTGACGAGCCGGAAGGTGTGGACGCCGAAGCCCTCCATCATCCGGTACGAGCGCGGAATACCGCGGTCGGACATGTTCCACATCGTGTGCGCGGTGGCCTCGGTGTGGAGCGAGACGAAGTCCCAGAACGTATCGTGCGCGCTCTGTGCCTGCGGAATCTCCCTGTCGGGGTGCGGCTTTCCGGCGTGGATGATATCCGGGAACTTGATGGCGTCCTGAATGAAGAAAACGGGAATGTTGTTACCGACCAGGTCGAAAGTGCCCTCGTCGGTGTAGAACTTGGTCGCGAATCCACGCGTGTCGCGAACGGTGTCCGCCGAGCCTCTCGAACCGAGAACAGTCGAGAACCGAACGAAGACAGGCGTTTCCGCGCCCTTCTTCAAGAACCCGGCACGGGTCACCGTCGTGGCTGCACCGTTGGCGCGGAACACTCCGTGAGCGGCGGCGCCTCGCGCATGGACTACACGCTCGGGAATGCGTTCGTGGTCGAAATGAGTGATCTTTTCGCGGAAGTGATGGTCCTGCAAAAGAACAGGCCCGCGTGCCCCTGCCTTGAGGGAATGATCGGTATCGGTGAGACGCGCGCCCTGCGCGGTGGTGAGGAATGCGCCGCTCTGGGCGCGGGCACCGTCGATGTCGACCTTGTTGCCCGTTGCGGTCACGCCCGCCGGCTGCTGCTGGTCGGGCTTCGTTCCGGGAGCATCAACCGGTGTCGTGGGTTCTGTGAGCTGTGGCTCGATGGACGCGGGTGCGCCCGGAACCTTAGGGGGTTGCCCTGCCATATCGAAAACTCCGATCGGTAAGTGCGCGATGGTTCTCTTCGAGTACCCGAATGCCCCCGCGACAAACCGATTCGGCGCGCTCTCAATCCTGTGTGGTCTCCTGGGTCTCACCGAGCATCTTCTGTATCTCCCCTTCCGTGCGTGTCTTGCCTATTCCGGCCGCCGACAGCACGCCGGAACCGTTCTCCACTTCGAGCACGGCGAGAAGGATGTGCTCGCTCCCCACGTAGTTGTGCCCGAGGCGCAGCGCCTCCCGGAACGTCAGCTCGAGGATCTTCCGGACCTGCGCGTCGTACGGGATCAGTTCGGGCATCGACTCACTCGACGGAGCAGGCAGGGCGCTTGTGATCGAGGTGCGCAGCGCCTCGAGATCGATCCCCTGGGCAATGAGCGCCTGCGCAGCGAACGAGTCCGTGTCGGTGAGGAGGCCGAGAGCGAGGTGCGCCGGCGCGATCTCGGGGTTGCCCGCGGCCCGGGCTGCGTTCATCGACGCCATGACGACGTTCTTGGCACGTGGCGTGAATCGGGAGAACCCCTGCTCGGGATCCAGGTCGTTCTCTCGCTTCGGAACGAATCGCTTCTGGGCCGCCTGTTTGGACACGCCCATGCTGGCGCCGATCTCGGACCACGACGCTCCCGAGCGTCGCGCCTGATCGACGAAGTGGCCGATGAGGTGATCCGCGATGTCGCCCAGGTGATCTGCGGCGATCACGGCGTCGGAGAGTTGGTCGAGGACGTCGGGATGGACTTGCTTGATTCCTTCGATGAGGTCGTCGAGCCGGATGGGATGGGTCGGTCGTAGGGGTTCCATGCGTCAACGCTAGGTTGACGATCCAGGCTCGTCAACCCTTGGTTGACGGCCGTTCCGGCTCAGGTAGCGGGGCTCAGGCGCCGCCCTCCGGTTATCGTCGAGTGCATGACGCGACGAGTGAGTGTGTGGGGCGGCGGGTTCTGGCTGAGCGGAAAGACCCGGGAGGCTGCGCTCGACGCGGCCCGTGAACTCGACGATCTGGGCTACGAGCGACTGTGGACGTCGGGTGGATTCGGCGAGGGCGTTCCGCCCGTGTACGGCGAAGTCCTGAATGCGACGACGCGCCTCGGCGTCGCGAGCGGCATCGTCAGCATCTGGCATGCGGAACCGGCCGACGTTGCCGCGACCGTCGCGCGCTTCGAGGAGGAACACCCGGGCCGGTTCCTGCTCGGCGTGGGCACCAGCCATGCTCCCGTCGTCGACGCGAAGGCTGCGCACACCTACACCAAGCCGTACAGCCACATGGTCGAGTACCTCGACGCGCTCGACGCCGCCCAGCCGCCGGTTCCCGCCGAGCGCCGTGTCCTCGCGGCCCTCGGCCCGCGCATGCTCGCCCTGTCGGCGGCACGAGCGGCCGGCGCTCATCCGTACTTCGTTCCTGCCGAACACACCGCACAGGCACGCGAAATCCTCGGAGCCGGTCCGTTGCTCGCCCCGGAGGTCGCCGTCGTGCTCGAGAGCGACGAGGACACCGCTCGTGGCATCGCGCGCGAATACATGCGCGGCTACCTGTCACTGCCGAACTATTCGAACAACCTGCTGCGTCTGGGGTACACCGAGGACGACGTGGCCGGGGGAGGCAGCCACCGGCTGATGGACGCGCTGATTCCGTGGGGCGATCTCGACCGCGTCGTCGCCGGCATCGACAAGCATTACCGCGCGGGCGCCGACGAAGTGGCCATCCAGGTGCTGACCGCCGATCCCAACGCGTTCCCGGCCGCCGACTACCGCGAACTGGCAGCGGCACTCATCAGCTGAACGCCGTCCCGCGGAGCGTCAGTCCGTGCGCTCGAATCGGTCCGGGAGCCGGAGGTAGAGACGGTCGACGAGGGGCAGCAGCGCAACGGTGATGCCCGTGACGACGAGCACGCCCAGGGCGAAACCCGAGAGCACGTCGTGCACGTAGTGCACGCCGCCGGCGACCCGGGAGAATCCCAGCAGCACCGCCACGGGCGCAACGAACCAGATGATGCGCGGGACGGCCAGAACGCAGGCGGTCGCCAGCGACGCGGCGATCACCGAGTGGTTCGACGGCCACGACCAGTCGCCCACTTCGGGGCACTCCAGGACGGTCGTCACGTCGAATGCCCGGCACGGCCGGGGCTCGGTGATGACGAGTTTGACGAGCTCACTCGTCAGGTACGCCACCACGGCTCCTGCGCCACCGGCCACCATGATCCGGAGCGCGCGGCGGTCGCGCAGCCAGGACCGCACCGCCAGCACCGCAAACGTCGCGACCAGTACCAGCGGCCCCTTCTCCGCGACCACACCCGCCAACTCCGCCAGCGGCGACGCCCCGATGGTGCGGGCGATTGCGGTGTACAACTCCTCGTGCAGAGGGACAGCCGCCAGTGCGAGGACAGCCAGGACGACGGCGGTGAGCATCGCACGCCGGAGCGTCGCCCGGGACAAGCGCGTGCGAACGGCGGGTGAAGCCTCGACGAAACTCATGGGCACGACGCTATCGCGGCCCTGCACCGAGGCGTAGACCGGCAGGCGACCGCGATGCAGTGGCCCGACCGATCGCTACTCGGCCGTTTCCAGGGAGTCCTCCTCCGCGTAGTGCGCGAGAAGTTCTTTTTCGCCGTCGCGCTTCGGGTACACGAAGAACACCAGCAGAGCTCCGAGGACCACGATCACGATCGCTGCGGCGTACGCACGATCGTCACCGTCGAGAAAGGCGGTGCGGGCCGCGGACATGATCTGCTCCGCATATTGCGGGTTGCTCTCCGCGACATGCACAGCACCGGCAAACGACTTCTCGAGGGCTGCCTGCGTTTGCTCGCTGACGGACTGAGCGTCCGGTGCGCTTGCGATCGTCGCCGCCCACGAAGCGGTGTAGCCGGCAGTCAGGAGTCCACCGAGAGTCGACTGCATGATGGCGCCACCCAGGTCCCGCTGCAGATCCGAGGTACCCGACGCCATTCCGGCCCGTGAGACCGGAACCGAACTCGTGAGCGAGTGGGAGGCGGGTGTCCCTGCGAGGCCGATGCCCGCACCGATCAACATGAATACGAGGGCGATCGACCAGTAGCGGGCGTTCTCGTCCCACAGCACCAGCGCCAGGACCAACGCGAGCGCAATCGGCACGTATCCCGACAACAACGTGAACCGCGAACCGTACGCCTCCACGAGTTTCGCGGACTGCGGCGCCACCAGCACCATCACCGCTGCGGCCGGCAAGGCAGCCGATCCCGCCGCCAGCGTCGAATATCCGAGAACGTTCTGCAGATACTGCTGGCTGACGTACATCGATCCCATCAGCGATCCGAACACGATGATGCCCGCCACCGCCGCGACCCAGAAGATTCGGCGGCGCGCGACCCGCAGGTCGAACAGCGGGTTCGGCGCCCGAAGCTGGCGGATGACGAACACGGCCCCGGCTGCCAGTGCGATCACACCCGCGGAGACGGCGGTGGTCTGCATACCGCTCACCGGCGCGAAGGTGATGCCGAGAACGAGCGACCCCACCATCACGACAGACACGACCCCGCCGAGGTGGTCGACCGGAGCGGTGGACTCGTTGACGTGCCTCGGGACGAACACGATTGTCAGGAGGAGGGCAGCCACCGCCAGCGGAATCGTCACCAGGAAGACCGATCCCCAGTAGAACCACTCGAGCAGTGCTCCTGCCACGAGCGGACCGAGCGACGTGAGACCACCGCCGATGGCGGACCACAATGCGATCGCCCGGGTCCGCGCCGCACCCGACCACAACGCGGTGATCAAGGCCAGCGTCGTCGGGAAGGCCAGCCCGGCGGATACTCCACCGAGCACCCGCGCCAGAAACAACACCTCGGTGTTCGGTGCCAGACCGGCGAGCAGCGAGATCGGCACCGACAACGTCATACCCAGCACCAGCATCGTTTTTCGGCCGTAGCGGTCGCCGACCGCACCGAGATAGAGCACCGACCCCGCCAAACCCAGCGAGTATCCGACCGCGATGAGGTTCAGGTCGGTCTGGCTGGTGTCGAATGCTTTCCCGATGTCGGGCAGGGCCACATTGGCGACGGCGAGATTGAGATTCGCGACCGCCGCGACGAGGATGAGCGTTCCCAGCACCAGTGGCGCTCGGGCGGGCTTATCCGTCGTGGATGGGAGCACGAGAAACAGTGTGCGTCCTGCGACTCCGCATGCGCGCTTTGTTCGGCGAAGTGGCCCGTCCACGCCGAAAACTGCCCCGGAGAGTCACCGGGAACGAACGATTTTGTGCGCCAACGGTTTGATCCTGACAAAACGGGTATAACCACCTCGGCAAAGAAGCAGTATGGGCTAGTCAATCTCTCTACCGAAGTCTCAAGGAAGGACCCGCGCGATGCTCGGACTCGGAATCCTCGGCTGGATCATCATCGGTGGTTTGGCCGGTTGGATCGGCAGTAAGTTCATGGGCACTGACGCCCAGCAGGGCATTCTCCTCAACGTTGTTGTCGGTGTGATCGGCGGCCTGATCGGCGGCTTCCTCCTGAAGCTGTTCGGTGTCGATGTCGAAGGCGGTGGGCTGATCTTCAGCTTCCTGACCTGCCTCCTCGGCGCAGTGATCCTGCTGTTCCTCGTCAAGGCTGTTACCGGTCGTCGCGGCGGCGTCCGCCGCTAAGACTCCGGGCTGTCCCGCGAGGCGACGGCGACGACGCCGTACCCCGAGCGACACACAGCTCAGGCCTACGAAGATGCCGGACCCCACGGGTCCAGCATTTTCGTTCGTTCTGCCACACCCCGACGTCGTTTCGTGGCCTGCCGGCTCGGGTATTTCCGAAGACATGAGTATCGAAGACGGACCCGGCGACACCCTCAGCCCGAGCGAGGGTCTCGACGCGGACGAAGTACGCAACGACGACGGCGACGAAGTTGTCGATCCGCCCGAAGGATGGAGCGAAGCCGACAAATTCGGCACCACACAGCGCGAAGAGCAGGAAGGCGAATCGCTCGACCAGCGGCTTGCCGAAGAAGAACCCGACATCGAGCCCGAAACACCGCCGGAGGTACCGGTCGCGGTGATGCCGGACGACGAACTCACCGAGGACCTCGTGGACGAGGTCATCGATGAAGATGCGGATGAGGACGACGGCACCGTCAAACATGCGGAAGTAGTCGACGGGGTCATAGTCGAGGATTCCCGCGTGGACCGCGGCCAGATCGACGGTAGCCCCGAAGACGGCGAGTCGATCTTCCCCATCGTCGAGTAACAAAGGCGCAGATGCTCCGCGTCCCCGGCGGGCGCGGGGCATAGCCCTGCAGCCTCGCGGGGCCTTACGTGCAGGACCGTGACCGAGCGGTCGGACACCGAGCGGTCGGACTCAGCCGGACGATTCCGCTTATTCTGCGTCGACAGCCTTCTCGAGGGGAATCGGATGATCGTCGATGCGGCCGCAGCAGGGGGTATCGCCCTCATCGAGCTCGGCATGGTGCTCACCCCCGGGCCGAACATGGTCTACCTGACGTCCCGCGCGATCGGACAGGGCCGACGCGCCGGCCTGGTGTCGTTGGCGGGCACGGGGGTGGGATTCCTCTGCTATCTGCTGATGGCAGTTGCCGGTCTGTCTGTCGTGTTCGGCGCGGTCCCTGCGGCGTTCACCGTGCTGAAACTGGCCGGCGCTGCGTATCTCGTATACCTGGCCTGGGGAATGATCCGCCTCGGCGGACGTGGCCTGTTCTCCCCTCGCGAACTGGATCCGGTAAGCGATCGCCGGCTCTTCGGGATGGGCCTTCTGACCAACCTGCTCAACCCGAAGATCGCATTGATGTACGCCGCGCTGCTCCCCCAGTTCGTGTCTCCGGAATCGGGCCCGGTGTGGCTGCAACTCCTCCAACTCGGCGCGGTCCAGATCGTGATCGCAGTCGCTGTCAACGGGATGATCGTGCTCGGAGCGGCGAAGATCGCGGGTTTCCTGTTCGCCCGGCCGCGCGTGATGCTCGCCCAGCGATGGGCTGCCGGGACACTTTTGGCGGGTTTCGCAGTGAAGACTGCGCTCGGCAAAGGACCTGCGCCCGCCTGAGACTGCGCCGCCGCAGCCGGTAACGGGGGAGAACCGTCGATACTCACGAATTCGAACCCATCGCAGCCTCGCTCACATACTATCGGTTTGAATACGACGATATATCAATCCTACGGTTTGTTTTCGTTTCCGCGGAGTAGGCCTGCGGATACGTGCCTCGGCTCACTACCTTGAAGAAACCGGATCCACATCGGCCGGAAGGAAACGCTGATGTCCGATACTCCGAATCCAGGCAACACCGGATCACCCGGCCCCGGCTATTACCGCGACCCATCGGGAGTGATGCGCTGGTGGGACGGAGCCCGGTGGACCGATAGCGTCCAGAACAGCGGTCCGTCCCCGTCTGCGCCCCAGCCACCACCCTCTCGGCCGCGGGAGAAGTCGCACACGCTGCGCAATGTCCTGCTCGCGCTGATCGCGGTGTTCGTGCTGGCAATCGGCGGGTGCGTCGCTCTCCTGGCGTTTGCGGGAAACGAGGTCAACGAGGCGATCGAGTCAGCAGAGGTGGACGACGCTGCTCCGGGCGGCCCCGACAACCCGCTGACGATTGCCGAGGGGCAACCGTTCGAGGTCTCCGGATTTCAATATGCGCCCGGATGGTCCGTTACCCAGGACACGCTCGGTAACGCACAGGTGGAGGGTCTTCGAGTCACGAACGCGCGGGACGAGACGGACAGCGCGATCGTAGAAATCAAGTTCATGAACGGAAGCGAAGTGGTGGCGCTGGTCAACTGCACGACGGAACAGATTCAGGTGGGGCAAACCACGTCCCTGAACTGCTTTGGTGCCGACGACTTTCCGGCGACGTACGACCGGATCACCATCAACGACGCCTTCTGATCGGGTTCCTGCGGTCGGCGAGCTCAGGACACACCTCGTCGGCATCGACCAGCCACTGGATGGTGTGTGCCTCGAGGACCGACTCGGGATGTGCGCGAGGGAGATCCACCTGTGGCGAGCGGAAGACCGGCTACGCCGAACTCGGCGATGAACGGATCGCCTGGATGCCAGACGATCCCGTGCCGATCACGACCCTTGCGGTGAACTCACGCGGTGGCGGGGTGACCCGCGTGGTCAGCGCACCGGTGCGCTGCTGCGTCCGTGCTCTCGTCCGCTCAACTCGGCATCGAGCGTCGCTTGCGCCACACGCATCTGATCGGCATACACCGGGTCTTGCATTCGCTGCCACATCACGTTCTCGGGTACGTCCTCGATGTGGCACGTCACCCACCAGATGTTTCCGAACGGATCCTTGATGCGTCCCCCTCGCTGACCGAACGCGCTGTCGCTCAGCTCTGTGACCACCTCGGCCCCGGCGGCGACCGACTTGGCGAACGTCTCGTCCGCATCCGGAACGAACACACGCAGCAGACTCGGCATGGTCGGCCACTCCGGGCGGCGGTCGAAGGCCAGGACCACTGTGTCACCGACCCGGATCTCTCCGTGCCCGATCGACCCGTCCTCGGTCTCGACCCGGGCGAGTTCCTCGCCGTCGAAGGCCCGCGCGACGAAGTCCAGGAAAGCGCGGGTGTCGTCGGTGACCACCCAAGGGGCGACGCTCGTGTAGCCGGCCGGGGCGGAGTTGCGTTGTTCGGACATGGGCGGTTCCCCCTCGACGCTGTTTCCCTGCGGTCGTGGGCAACGCTATGTACGAAAGAGGTCGGATTCGGTCCTCGATGCTGCGGTTTCGGAATCTGCGATCCGAAAGACTGCGAGGACCAGGAACGTCAGGACATCGCAGCGTGGGTCGGCAGTCGTCGAGAGACCGGGGTCACCGGGGGCGCAGCCCGCGAGATGCCGATACACGCACTCCGCGGCCCTTTCCGAACGAAAAACGAGGCCCCGATCTCTTTCGAGTTCGTGACCTCGTTCGTGTGCAGTTCGTTGGAACTGCTCCTGGTGGGCGAAGGGGGACTTGAACCCCCACGTCCCGAAGGACACTGGCACCTGAAGCCAGCGCGTCTGCCATTCCGCCACTCGCCCGAGCAACGCAGAAAACAGTAACACAGCTCCTAATCAAACAACGATTCGCCTGGTCAGGGCGAAAACGGAGCCTCACGGGACCCCGGCGCACTACCGATCGGAACACGCAGGGGGTGCCACCCGGTCCAAACGTGGAAAAAGTGGATACCATGCAGTTGCACGATCTGCATCACGACACGCGGAGACCTGAAAGGGGGTCGCAATGGGCATCGCCCAACGATTCGAACGCAAGCTTCAGTCCGCTATCGGCGACGCTTTCGCCCGCGTGTTCGGCGGCGGCGTGGTTCCTCAGGAAGTCGAAGCTGCGCTGCAGCAAGAGGCGACCGACGGCGTCCAGCAGCTCGATCGAGGCCATACCCTGGCCCCGAACAAATACGTGATCACCATCAGCGAATCCGATCATGAGGCCCTCGCTGCCGACCGGGACTTGACTGTCAAGGCCTTCGCGCGTCACCTTGATGACTTCATCCGTGAACAGGGATGGCAGACGTACGGTGACATCCAGGTCGTCTTCGAGTCGTCGTCGGCACTGCACACAGGGCAGTTCCGGACTCGCGGCTCGGTTGATCCAGATGTGGGGCGCTCAGCGGCGCGCGCCCCGGCTCCGCGGAACCCGCAGATCCGCCCAACAGTGACACCCGAACCAGGAGTTGGCCCCATGACGCAGAACCCCGGCTACGAACCGAGCCGTGACCCCGCCGAGGCGGAACCGCAGTACGCACGCAACGGTCACGCGCACGTCGGCCAGGATCAGCGTTACGCACAGGGCTACAACAACGGCGCGGGCTACGCAGGTAGCCAGGCCTACAGCGACCCGCAGCAGGGCGGTTACGACAACCAGCCCCAGGGTGGCTACGGCGACCCCGCCCAGGGCGGATACGACCAGCAGGCCTACAGCGATCAGAACTACGATCCGCAGGGCTACCAGCAAGGCTATTCCCAGCAAGGCGGCTACGACCAGCCTGCCGGTTACGACCAGCAGGGCGGGTACGACCAGCCTGCCGGTTACGACCAGCAGGCCTACGGCGCGCAGCCCCAGGCATACAGCCAGGACTACGGCCGCGACGGCGCTCAGCAGTACGGGCAGCCCGGCTACGACGATCGTTACCAGGCTCCGCAGCCGCAGGGCGGCGGATACGACCAGGGCTACGCCGACCAGGGTTACCAGGCTCAGCCGTACGGCCAGCAGGGCTACGCCGAGCCGGCATACGACCAGGGCTACGCGGCAGCAGAGCCGGCGTACGACCAGGGTTACGCGGGAGGTGGCTACCAGTCCCCCGCCGCCGGTCGTGTGCTGACGGCCACCCTGCAGCTCGAAGACGGCAGCGGCCGGTACTACCAGCTCCGTGAGGGCAGCAACATCATCGGTCGCGGGCAGGACGCACAGTTCCGCCTCCCCGACACCGGTGTCTCGCGTCGTCACATCGACATCCGCTGGGACGGGCAGGTCGCGATGCTTTCCGATCTCGGATCCACGAACGGCACCACCGTCAACGGCGCGTCCATCCAGGACTGGCAGCTGGCCGACGGCGATATCGTCCGGGCGGGCCACTCGGAAATCCTTGTGCGCATTCTCTGAGCTGCGGATATCCAGGGCCTACGGGGTCCGTCGACACCGTCCGACGCGTGTACTGCGCGTCGGACGCTGTATCGAGTCGGCCGTGTCCGTATTGTGAGTGACCGCAGCGCACCGGACGGCATATGCCGGTCGACCGAGCCGAAGGAGGATGAGCCGTGCAGGGGTTGATTCTGCAACTGACCCGGGCGGGTTTCCTCCTCCTGTTGTGGTTGTTCGTGTGGTCCGTGCTGCGCAGTCTGCGGTCGGACATCTATGCGGGGACTGCTCGACCGTTGCCTCGGTATTCGCCGAAGCAGTCGATGCTCCCGTCGCTGGGCCGCAACAAGACCGCCAAATATCTCGTGGTGACCCACGGTGCGCTCGCAGGCACCCGGATCACCCTGGGCACCCAGCCCGTCCTCATCGGCCGCGCCGACGACTCGACGCTGGTGCTGACCGACGACTACGCCTCGACCCGGCACGCCCGGTTGTCGCCGCGGGGATCCGACTGGTACGTCGAAGACCTCGGGTCGACCAACGGCACGTATCTGGATCGTGCGAAAGTCACCACCGCTGTCCGCGTCCCTCTCGGTACGCCTGTCCGAGTGGGTAAAACCGTGATCGAGCTCCGCCCGTGACCCTTGTATTGCGTTATGCCGCCCGCAGCGACCGCGGCCTCGTCCGATCGAACAACGAGGATTCCGTCTACGCCGGCGCACGTCTGCTCGCGCTTGCCGACGGTATGGGCGGGCATGCGGCCGGTGAGGTCGCCTCCCAGCTGATGATCGCCGCGCTCGCGCATCTCGACGACGACGAGCCCGGTGGTGACCTCCTCGGAAAGCTCGATTCCGCAGTCCGTGAAGGCAACGCCTCTATCGCCGATCAGGTGGACGAGGAACCCGAACTCGACGGGATGGGCACCACCCTCACGGCCATCCTGTTCGCCGGAAGCAAGCTCGGACTCGCGCACATCGGCGACTCCCGCGCCTATCTGCTGCGCGACGACCAGCTCACCCAGATCACCCGTGACGACACGTTCGTGCAGTCGCTGGTGGACGAGGGTCGTATCACTGCCGAGCAGGCCCACACCCATCCCCAGCGTTCGCTCATCATGCGCGCCCTGACCGGCGCCGAGGTCGAGCCGACGCTGACCGTCCGCGAAGCGCGGGCCGGCGACCGCTACCTGATCTGCTCGGACGGCCTGTCGGATGTCGTGAGCGACGAGACGATCGCCAACACGATGCGCGAGGGCACCCACGACGAGTGCGCCGACCGGCTCATCGAACTGGCGTTGCGCAGCGGTGGCCCCGACAACGTCACCGTGGTCGTCGCCGACGTGATCGACCTCGACTACGGGCAGAGCAAGCCGATTGTCGCCGGCGCCGCGTCGGGCGACAACGACGAGGACACTCCCCCTCCGAACACCGCTGCCGGACGCGCCGCCGCGATGCGCCCGCCGCGCGCCGCTCCGAAGCGTGTGATCGTCCAGGCGCCCGAGACGCCCCCGAAGAAGCGCAGCCGACTGTGGTGGCCCGTCGTCATCCTCGCGCTGGTCGCGCTCCTCGCGGTCGGCTTGGTCGTCGGCCGCCAACTCGTCCGCAACAACTACTACGTGGGCGACAACAGCGGAGCGGTGACCGTCCTGCGCGGCCTGCCCGGAAACGTCTTCGGGTATTCGCTGCAGGAAGCCGCCCTCGTCGGATGCCTCACCGACGACGGCACGCTGACCCTCACCGCACCCGGTGATGCGCAGTGCCGGGTCATGCTCGTCGACGATCTGTGGCCTGCCGCGCGTGAACAGGTTCGCGCGGGCTTGCCGTCGGGCTCGCTCGAGGACACGAGCGCTCAGATGGAACGTCTCGCCGAGATGGATCTGCTGCCCGTGTGCTCCGTCGAGGAAGCACCCCCGACCGAGCCCACTCCGGCACCGCCGGCGACTCCGGCACCCGGAACGGACGGCACTGCCGCGCCCGGCGTTCCTCCCGCCGAAGCTTCTGCGCCGGCACCACCGGCACCCGGGGTCGACGGTCAGCCGCTCCCCGCGCCCGAGACGACAGCGCCCGAGGTACCGGCGGCACCTCCTGCGCCGCCCCAGATACCCGGCCAGAACTGCAGGGTGGGCGCCTGATGTCGGTGACCCATGGCGCGGGGGCCTTCCCAAGTCCCCCGGGTGGCTTCGCTCCGGCACCGGTTCAGTCGACAGGTCGTAATACCGAACTTCTCCTGATCCTGGGTGCCATCGGCATCACCACGGTGTCGCTGATACTCGTCGAGGCGAGCCTCGAGCAGACGATCACCCCGGATCTCCTGAAGTACGGCGTGACGTACGCGGCGCTGTTCCTCGTCGCGCATCTCGCCGTGCGCCGGTTCGCCAAGTACGCCGACCCGTTCCTGCTGCCGATCGTGGCGTTGCTCAACGGACTGGGCCTGGTGCTCATCCACCGGCTCGACCTCGCCGACCAGGAGAACGCGCGCTACATGGGGGTGGAAGCGCCGTCACCCGATGCCACCCAGCAGGTGCTGTGGACCGCGCTCGGAATCGTGCTGTTCATCGCGGTCCTCGTGTTCCTGCACGACTACCGTCTGCTCGCGCGGTACAGCTACACCCTCGGCCTGATCGGACTGGTCGCGCTCGCGATTCCGGCGCTGCTGCCGTCCCGGTTCTCCGAGGTCAACGGCGCGAAGATCTGGATCAAGCTGCCCGGATTCAGCATTCAGCCGGGTGAGTTCGCCAAGATCCTGCTGATCATCTTCTTCGCGTCGGTGCTCGTCGCGAAACGCGATCTGTTCACCACCGCCGGCAAGCATTTCCTCGGCATGGACTTTCCCCGGGCTCGTGATCTCGGCCCGATCCTCGCGGCCTGGGTTCTCTCCATCGGTGTGATGGTGTTCGAGAAGGACCTCGGTACGTCGCTGCTGCTGTTCACCACCGTTCTCGTGATGCTGTACATCGCGACCGAACGCGTCGGCTGGCTGGTGATCGGCTTCTCGCTGCTCGCGGTCGGGTTCTATTTCGCGTACCAGATGTTCGGCCACGTCCGGGTACGCGTCGAGACGTGGCTCGACCCATTCGCCGATTACAACAACACCGGCTACCAGATCTCCCAGTCGCTGTTCGGTCTCGCGACCGGCGGTGTCGCGGGTACCGGTCTCGGAAGCGGACGGCCGATCCAGGTGCCGTTCGCGAAAACCGACTTCATCGTCGCCACCATCGGTGAGGAACTCGGGCTCATCGGGCTCGCCGCCATCCTGCTGCTGTTCCTGATTCTGGTCATCCGGGGCCTTCGCACCGCCCTGGCGATCCGTGACAGCTTCGGCAAGCTCCTCGCCGCCGGCCTGTCGTTCACCCTGGCGGTCCAGCTCTTCGTGGTGGTCGGAGGCGTGACGAAGTTGATCCCCCTGACGGGCCTGACCACACCGTTCGTGTCGTACGGCGGTTCGTCTCTGCTCGCCAACTATCTACTCCTGGCACTGCTGATGAAGATCTCCCATGCTGCCCGCGAGCCTGTGGTTCCGCGGAAGAAGGCCACGCCGATCGCGGACGCGCCGACGGAAATGTTGGGGCGCGAATGAACGGTCCGCTTCGTAAGGTTGCGATGGCGGTGATGTTCATGGTCGTCGCTCTTCTCGCCAACGCCACGTATGTGCAGGTCATCAAGGCCGATGACCTGCGCACCGATCCGCGCAACTCCCGCGTGCTGATCGACGAGTACTCCCGTCAGCGCGGTCAGATCGCCGCGGCGGGACAGGCTCTGGCCGTCTCGATCCCGACCGACAGCCGCTACAAGTACCTGCGTGAATACCCGGCACCGCCGAATCAGCCCATGAGCCCGCTCGCCTACGCGCCTGTCACCGGCTTCTACTCGATGCAGTACGGCAGCACCGGACTCGAGCGCTCCGAGGATGCGCTGCTCAACGGGTCCGACAACCTGCTGTTCGGTCAGCGACTGTTCGATCTGGTCTCCGGACGCAATCCCCGTGGCGGCAACGTCGTCACGACGATCGACCCCGTCATGCAGCAGGTCGCCTACGACGAACTGACGAGCAGGGGCTACACCGGTTCGGTCGTCGCGATCGAACCCAGCACGGGCCGGATCCTGACCATGGTGAGCACGCCCAGTTACAACCCCAACCGTCTCTCCGGACACGACGGGGCTGCGACGTCGGCGGCGTGGGACGAACTCAACGCCGATCCCGACAAGCCGATGCTCAACCGCGCGATCTCGCAGACCTATCCGCCGGGTTCGACCTTCAAGGTCGTCGTCACGGCCGCGGCCCTCGAGTCCGGCGTCACCCCGGACACCCAGCTCACCGCTGCCCCGAACATCACCCTGCCCGACACGGCGACCACCCTCGAGAACTACGGTGGTGCCGCGTGCGGTGGCGCACCTACGGTGACGCTGCGTGAGGCGTTCGCACGCTCGTGCAATACCGCCTTCGTCGAAATGGGCATCGCCACCGGGCGGGAAGCCCTCGTCGACCAGGCCGAAGCGCTGGGAATCGACGAAAACATGGAAGTGCCACTGCCGGTCGCGCCCAGCACCATCGGGCCCATCCCGGACGGGGCCGCTCTGGGCCAGACGAGCATCGGGCAGCGCGACGTGGCGCTCACCCCGCTCGAGAACGCGTCGATCGCCGCGACCATCGCCAACGGTGGTGTCCGGATGGAGCCGTATCTCGTTGAGCGTCTGCAGGGCCCCGATCTCGCGGTGCTCGAGGAGACCACACCGGAGTCGCTCGGCCAGGCCATTGCGCCGGAGGTCGCCGCGACCCTCACCGACCTGATGGTGGGTGCCGAGGACTTCGCCGGAGGCCAGGGCATCCCCGGTGTGAAGATCGCGTCGAAGACCGGGACCGCGGAGCACGGCAGCGATCCTCGCAACACCCCGCCGCACACGTGGTACATCGCGTTTGCGCCGGCGCAACAACCCACTATCGCCATCGCGGTGATCGTGGAGGACGGTGGCGACCGTGCACTCGCCGCGACCGGCGGCTCAGTGGCCGCGCCCATCGGACGAGCCGTGATCTCGGCCGGGTTACAGGGAGGCTGACATGGCTTTGAGCAACGGCGCCATGATCGCCGACAGATATCGACTCCAGCGCCTCATCGCGACCGGCGGCATGGGACAGGTGTGGGAGGGACTCGACACCCGGCTCGACCGGCGCGTCGCGGTCAAGGTGCTCAAGGCCGAACTCTCGGGCGACGAGGACTTCCTCGCGCGCTTCCGGTTCGAGGCGCGCACCACCGCACAGCTGAACCACCCGGGCATCGCCGGGGTGTTCGACTACGGCGAGACCACCGACACCGAAGGCCAGTCCATCGCCTACCTGGTGATGGAACTGGTCCACGGCGAACCGCTCAACGCGGTGCTTTCGCGGGTGGGCCGGCTTTCGCTTCCCCACGCCCTGGACATGCTCGAGCAGACCGGGCGTGCGCTGCAGGCCGCGCACAATGCCGGTGTCGTGCACCGCGACGTCAAGCCCGGGAACATCCTCATCACGCCCACGGGGCAGGTGAAGATCACGGACTTCGGCATCGCGAAGGCCGTCGACGCGTCTCCGGTCACCCGCACCGGCATGGTGATGGGAACCGCCCAGTACATCGCCCCGGAGCAGGCTCTCGGGCAGGAGGCGACCTCCGCGAGTGACGTGTACTCGCTGGGCATCGTCGGCTACGAGGTGCTGTCGGGTCGCCGCCCGTTCCTCGGCGACAGCGTGGTGACGGTCGCGATGAAGCACGTCCAGGAGACACCGGCTCCGCTGCCGAACGATCTCCCGGCCGAGGTGCGCGAACTCATCAGCATTGCGATCTCGAAGGACCCGCTCCAGCGCTATTCCAACGGCGGCGAGTTCGCGAACGCGGTGGCCGCGGTGCGCTCGGGCCGGGCTGCGCCTCCGCCCGGCAACGTGCCGCCGGTGACCAGCGCGAATCGCGTCCTGCCGCCCGGGGTTCCGGGCACCTCGGCGCCGACTGCCGCCACGCGCGCGCTCGATCCGAATCAGTACTACTCCCCGACCGCCTACACCCAGCCGCAGACCGGTGCGCTGCCCCCGACAGCGGGACAGCCGCCCGTCTCGGGACCGCCGACGACGGGTGGGCCGGCCGGCGACGGTGACGGCGGCAAACGCGGGCCGAGCCCGACTGCCTTGGCGTGGGCCGCGGGTGCGGCGATCCTGCTCGCCCTGGTGACGCTGGGGATCGTCTTGTTCGGCGGGGACGACGAGGGAACGCGAACACCCGGACCGTCGCCGACGACCCAGATCACGACGACCCGTCCCTCGACGACCACGACGACGCGGCCCCCTCGGACCACCACGATCACCCAGGAAACCGTGCCTGCCCCGGCCCCGGTCGAGACACCGACTTTCGACGCACCCACCACGACCGTCCCGCCGACCACCACGGTGCCGCCGACGACGGATGCTCCCACCACGACCGTCCCCACAACCACGAACGCGACAACCACACCCACCACGACCACGGTGACGGCGCCGGACGCCGGCGAGACCGACGGTGAGGCGGACGGAGACGCAGACGGCGGGGACCCAGATCCCGAAGCCAGCAACGGTACGAACAACGCACCGCCGGACACCCAAGGAACGTCATGACCACACCGCGCAAGCTCTCCTCTCGGTACGAGCTGGGTGAGATCCTCGGCTTCGGCGGCATGTCCGAGGTACACCTCGCGCGGGACACACGGCTCGGCCGGGACGTGGCGATCAAGGTTCTGCGTGCGGATCTCGCGCGCGATCCCACGTTCTATCTGCGTTTCCGTCGCGAAGCACAGAACGCCGCGGCGCTCAATCATCCCGCGATTGTCGCGGTCTACGACACCGGCGAGGCCGAGACCGATGCCGGGCCGCTGCCCTACATCGTCATGGAGTACGTCGAGGGCGACACCCTGCGCGACATCGTTCGCCGCGACGGCCCGATGGCACCCAAGCGCGCGATGGAGGTCATCGCCGACGTCTGCGCAGCGCTGGACTTCAGCCACCGCAACATGATCGTGCACCGGGACGTCAAGCCCGCGAACGTCATGATCAACAAGGCCGGGGCCGTGAAGGTCATGGACTTCGGCATCGCCCGTGCGTTGTCGGACGCCGCCAGCCCCATGACGCAGACCGCCGCCGTGATCGGTACGGCCCAGTACCTGTCGCCCGAGCAGGCGCGCGGCGAGCAGGTCGACGCGCGGTCGGACGTGTATTCCGTCGGCTGCGTGCTGTTCGAAATCCTCACCGGCGAACCGCCGTTCAAGGGCGACTCTCCCGTGGCGGTCGCATACCAGCACGTCCGGGAGGATCCGCCGCTGCCGTCGTCGGTGAATCCGTCGATTCCGCACGAGCTCGACTCGGTGATCCTGAAGGCGATGGCGAAGAATCCCGCCAACCGCTACCAGTCCGCAGCCGAGATGCGCAGCGACCTGATCCGGGTACTCAACGGTCAGCGACCCAGCGCTCCGATGGTGATGACCGACGAGGACCGCACCACCCTGCTCGACTCCGCGGATACGAATCCGGGACGGCACGCGCGAGTGGCGCCGGCCGCCCCGGCGGGTGCTGCGGGGAGCAGTGATTCCGGTGGAGGCGGCGGGTCGGTCACCAAGCGCGTGCTCCTCGGTCTCGTCGCGCTGGTGGTCGTGGGCATCGTGGGTGTGTTCCTGTGGTCGCTCGGTCCCGGTTCGACCGCCGCACAGGTGGCGGTCCCCGATGTCCGGAACCTGACCTCGGATGTGGCGGAGAACCAGCTGCAGGACGCCGGTTTCCGGGTGTCGATCCAGCAGAAGAACGATCCGGTGGTGGCACGTGGCAACGTCATCAACACCCGGCCCGTCTCGGGTACGCAGGTCGAAGAGGGATCGACCGTGACACTCGAGGTGTCGAGCGGGCCGGAGCAGGTGCAGATCCCCCGCCTCACCGGAATGTCACAGCAGCGGGCCGCGCAGGAGCTCGCCGCCGTGGGTCTGCGTCTCGGCTCGGACGTGCAGCGAGCGCCGTCGGACGCCGACGATGTGGATCTCGTGGTCGGACAGAGCCCGGCCGCGGGCGCGAGCATCGAGCGTGACGGCGAAGTCACCATCACGCTGGGAAGCGGACCGGAACAGGTTCGGGTGCCCAACGTGGTCGGTCAGGCCACCGCCGTGGCCACCGGCAACATCGAAGGTGCCGGCTTCGAGGTCGTCGTCGAGCAGGTCGACTCGAGCGAGCCGGACGGCACTGTGGTGTCGACGAGCCCCGCGGGCGGCGCGTCCGCAGCACAAGGGTCGACGGTGACGATCAAGGTCTCCAACGGTGACCGCGTCGAGATGCCGGTGGTCACCAACCGCTCGGTGTCGGAGGCGCTGTCGGCGCTGCGGAGCGCCGGGTGGACCGGCTCCGCGTCGGATCTCGTGCAGACTCGTGAAGCCACGCTGTCCCCGGACCTGGTGGGCACCGTGATCACCCAGGCGCAACCTCCGGGCTCGGAGATTTCCAAGACCCAGACGATCACGATCGGTGTGGGAGTTCTCGGTATCCGCTGATCGCTCCCGCCTGACGACGATGGTCCCGGACATCATGGCCGGGACCTTCGTCGTAGTGCGTGCGGGTCAGGCAGCGCCACCGTCGAGCGCGCGTGCCATTTCGGCCTCCAGCTGCGCGACGAGAGTCTCCTCCGGCGCCTCGCCGCACATCCCGAGCCAGTTCGCGAGCATCCGGTGACCACCTTGGGTGAGCACGGACTCGGGGTGGAACTGCACGCCGTGGATCGGCAACTCGGAGTGGCGCAACGCCATGATGACGCCGCTCTCGGTGTGACCGGTCGCCTCGAGCTCGGCTGGCATGGTTTCGGGAAGGACGGTCAGCGAGTGGTAGCGCGTGGCGGTGAAGGGACTGGGCAGGCCCGCGAGAACACCGGTGTCGTTGTGCCGCACGACGCTGGTCTTGCCGTGCAGCAGTTCAGGGGCCCGGTCGACCGTCGCGCCGAAGGCGACCCCGATCGACTGGTGTCCCAGACATACGCCGAGCAGCGGAGTGCTCGTGTCGGCGCACGCCTTGACGAGGTCGATGCTCACGCCCGCACGCTCGGGGGTGCCCGGTCCCGGGCTCAGCAGCACACCGTCGAAGTCCTGGGCGACACGGGCCAGGGCGCCGGGCGCGGTGAGCCGGTCGTCGTCGTTGCGCCACACGTCGGCCGTCGTGCCGAGCTGCCCGAGATACTGGACCAGATTGAAGACGAAGCTGTCGTAGTTGTCGACGACCAGGATGCGCATGCCACGAGAGTACCCACAGGTCAGCGGGCGGGCGCGCCCCCGGTATAGGCGGGAACGGACTTGTCGTCACCCGCGGTCTGCGTGTAGCCCAGCCCGTAGCGGGTCGCGTACTGCTTGTACAGCCGGATACCCGGTTCGGCCCCGAGGGCAGCCTCGAGACGCGAGCGGTCGCCGAGGGCGGTGATGACGTAGGGCGGGGAATACGTGCGGCCGTGGAGCAGCAGAGTGTTGCCGATACAGCGCGGCGCCGACGTCGCGACGATCCGCTGGTCCTGCATCGAGATGGCCTCGGCGCCGCCGGCCCACATCGCATTGAGCACGCTCTGGACGTCCTGCTGGTGCACCACGAGGTCGTCCGGCGACGCACCGGACGGATACTTACCGTCGGCGTCGCGCGACGCATCGGTGAGGGTCACCGTGATCCCCGGTCCGCGCAGAGCCGTCTGCCCCGCCGGATCCGCGACGGCGGAAAGTTCGTCGAGCACGGACGCGACGTCGCCGTCGGTCGCGGCGACGCGGGCCTGCACCTGCGCGACCTGCTGGGCGAGGTCGTCACGGGTGGTCGCGAGGTCGTCGGTTCCGGATTGTGCGGCCCGGACCAGATCGGACAGGCGCGGCGAGTCACCGACGCGGAGTTCGTTGCCGTCGGAGACGCCGCGGGTGGTACCGATCAACAGACCACCCACGAGGCACACGGCCAGGGTCGCGGAACCCCAGGCCACTCGACGCGGCCGCCACTCGGACACCTCACCCCTCCGTTCCGGCCTTACGTTAGCGTGAACAGGACAGCGTTAGCGTATACAGCACAGGTAGCTGCCCAACTTACTCCGCTCGTCCGGCACGGGCGGAGTCGCAAGAACGAGGACACGATGCCCAAGTCGAAGGTACGTAAGAAGGACGACAGCGCGGCCCCCAGGACGGTGAGCCGCACACCGGTGAAGGTGAAAGCTGCGCCGTCGAGCACCCTCTACGTGTCGGTGATGCTCGGCCTCATGATCATCGGTTTGCTGTGGCTGGTGGTGTATTACCTGGCCGCAGAACAGATTTCGTGGATGAATTCGCTGGGTGCCTACAACTTCCTCATCGGATTCGGGTTCATGGTGGCCGGGCTCGTCATGACGATGAGATGGCGCTGAAATCGCGCCTCGTTCTGTGGATTACATCTTTGTTATTCATCCCCACCTGGGGATAACCCTGTGTACAAAGCGATGTGAGGGCTGACGTGAGCGCCGAGAACACACCACGGTGGTCCACTCCGCCCGGCGCCGTCGTGGCCCTTGCTGCCGGAGGCGTCGCGCTCGCGGTGGCGGCTGCGACGGCGGTCGATGCGGCCGGACGTGTCCTCGTGGGGGTCGCGGCCGCACTGGTGCTCGCATTCGCTGCCTCCGCCTGGCGCCAGCGTCCCCGCCTCGAGGTTCTACCCGAATCCTCGGGACTCGCCGTGACCCGGCTGACGGGACGACGCGAGTACCCGGCCGCGGCGCTGCACCGCGTGCGACTCGTGGAGTATCCCCGCATGGGCAGGCGGGTGCCCATGCTGGAAATCGACACTATTGATCCTCGCGACGGCTCCGAGAGCCTGATGATCTTCGGTCGCTGGGATCTGGGAGCCGACCCCCGCGAGGTGCACGAAGCACTCGGCGCGCGGGGGCTGGCACCCGATCACAAGCCCAGCTGAGCCCGTAAGCGAAGAACCGCGACCACGACCACCGCCACGACGAGGATGGCGACCGCACCGAGTGCGACCCATCCCGTGCGAGTCGCCCGCGCGCGATCGTTGCCCGCACGGAGCGATTGCGGCCCGTACAGCAGTGCCGCGGTGGCGGCCGCACCTGCCACCAGCCCGCCGAGATGTCCCCACAGGGAGATCCCCGGGATCGTGATGCTGATGACCACATTCAGCGCGACGACCGCCAGCACCGGAGCGGGACTGCGGCGGAGCCTCATGAGGATCACCGCTTGGGCGCCGAGCAATCCGAAGACCGCACCGGACGCGCCGGCCGTGACGGCCCCCGTCTGCAGGAGCATCACCGCGGCGGAACCGCCGAGGATCGAGATCACGTACACCGACAGGTAACGGGCGCGGCCGAGAACCAACTCGGTGTCGCGGCCGATGATCCAGAGCGCGAACATGTTGATCGCGAGATGCATCAGGCCGAAGTGCAGGAATCCGCTGCCGATAATCCGGATGTAGTCACCGTTGGCGGCGATCGCCGGCGGCCACAGAGCCCAGTCGAGAAACAGCGGTGACGACCGCTCGTTGTTCATCACGCTGCCGGACTGTGCGGCCGTGACGAGGAAGACCAGGACGTTCAGCGCGATGAGCGTGTACGTCACGATCGGGGTCGTCTTCGCCGAACGTGCGGGCGCACCCGCGATGGTCCGGGCCTGCGGGGTGGACCGGGCGGCCTCGGCGACACAGTCCACGCAGTGCTGGCCGACCGCGGCCGGACGCAGGCACTCGGGACAGTACGGACGCCCGCATCGAGTGCAGGTGAGCAGAGTGGGGCGATCGGGGTGGCGGACGCACCTCGGCTGGGGCTGCCGGCCACCACCCTCGGCCGCAGGACCCCAGCCGGGGTTCGTCATGGCACTTCTCTCAGGAGATGGTGATGCTGTTGATGACGACCTCGTCGACCGGACGGTCGGCGCGATCGGTGCTGGTCGTGGCGATCTCGTCGACGACCTTCTTCGAGTCGGCGTCCACGACCTCACCGAAGATCGTGTGGCGACGGTTGAGGTGCGGCGTCGGGCCGACGGTGATGAAGAACTGCGAGCCGTTGGTGCCCGGGCCCGCGTTTGCCATGGCGAGCAGGTAGCCGCGGTCGAACTGCAGTTCGGGGTGGAACTCGTCACCGAACTGGTAGCCCGGGCCGCCGCGACCGGTGCCGGTGGGGTCGCCGCCCTGGATCATGAAGCCGTCGATCACGCGGTGGAACACCGAACCGTCGTAGAACGGTCCGCTGGACTCGCCCTTCGCGTTCGCGGACTTGTATTCCTTGGTGCCGGTGGCGAGTCCGACGAAGTTTTCCACGGTCTTCGGGGCATGGTTGCCGAAGAGCGCGATCACGATGTCTCCGCGGTTGGTGTGGAGGGTGGCGGTTGCTGTCTGATTCGGTGACGTCATTCCCCTATGGTGCCATTCCTGGCTTCGGGGCCTACGCGGTCCTTCCCCTGTCGGCACCGCACGACAGACGGGAACACGTGCTGCGGTATGGAAGAGTGGGACGTATGACGAAGGTGAGCGACTCCAGCACCCGCAGCGGTTCCCTCCCCGACCTCGTATATCCCCTGGCACAGACGGGAAGCCTGAGCGACGCCCTGCATGTCGCCGGCGAGGGCGCGGTCACCCTGGCGCAGGGATCCGCGGCGGCAGGCCTCGTGCTCTCCCGCCAAGGGCTGGAACTGACGAAGAATGCCGTCGAGCGGGTGCAGGATGCACGTCGGGACAAGGCCGCGCTCGACGCCGCACCTCGTCGGCGCACAGCGCCCCGCCCGGGACGCAAGGCACTCGTCACGACGGGCGCGCTCGCCGCGGTCGTGCTCGGCGCACTCGCGTTGTACCGGAGTCGGCGGCCGGCGCACCCGCCGATCGCGCCGGAACCCCCGCGCGTACGTCCGGCGGCAGGTGACACAACTCCCGCCACCGACTGATCCTGCCGGCGAGCGCATCTCGAACGAGTGAGCGCTCGGAGACCCGCACTCGTGCGGGGCCCGGCTCACCGGTGGGCGGGCATCCCCGGGACAGGGGGCATCCCCGGGACAATGGGATCCGGCACGGCGGGCGAGTCGGCCGGCATGCCACCGTATTCGCGTTCGGCGCTGCGTATCTCGTGATCGACGATGCGGCACGAGACGAAGTACAGAAGCACGACGAGTGCGAGAAGAACGGGTACGGACGCAAGTAGGGCCATGGTCGCCTCCAGTTCGATCCGAAGATCGACGAGGGTTGACGGGCGGACGCGTCGGCGGTGACTACTCGAGAGTAGGCCTGTATCGCGCACCCGGCATCTCGAGACACCGCAGCCCCGGGTGATCTGTTTCACACCTGCGGTGCACGTCCTGCGATTACTCACCGGTATCGGTCCGTCCAATCCTGTGACGTGCGACACAGAAGGGTGAATACTCGCCGGTAGGCAAGCCCTTCTGGAGGCAGACATGGCAGAAACGCGCGTCACCGAACAGCAAGCCCGTGAGGTCGCCGAAGAAGCACGAGAAGCGGACTGGACGAAACCGTCGTTCGCCAAACACCTCTTCCTCGGCAGGTTCACCCTCGATCTCGTCCATCCCTTCCCCCGTCCCACACCCGACGAAGACGCCCGCACCGAAAAATTCCTCACCTCGCTGCGGAACTTGTGCCGGGACATGAGCGGCCCGACCATCGAGCGCGAGGCACGCATTCCCGACGACTACATCCGCGGGTTGGCGGAACTCGGGTGCTTCGGCATGAAGATCCCCGAGGAGTACGGCGGCCTGGGCCTGTCGCAGGTCGCCTATAACCGGGCGCTCATGCTCGTCGCGTGCGTACACCCCAGCCTGGGAGCGTTGCTCTCGGCACACCAGTCGATCGGTGTACCCGAACCGCTGAAACTGGCGGGCACCCCGGAGCAGAAGAAGCGGTTCCTGCCGCGCTGCGCGCGCGGCGCGATCTCGGCGTTCCTGCTGACCGAACCGGATGTCGGTTCCGACCCCGCACGACTCGCCACGAGTGCGGTTCCGGTCGAGGACGGCCGGGCGTACGAACTCGACGGCGTGAAACTGTGGACGACCAACGGTGTGGTCGCCGAGTTGCTCGTGGTCATGGCGCGGGTCCCCAAGAGCGACGGGCATCGCGGCGGTATCTCCGCGTTCGTCGTCGAAGCCGATTCGCCCGGCATCACCGTCGAACGCCGCAATTCCTTCATGGGCCTGCGAGGCATCGAGAACGGCCTGACCCGCATGAACAAGGTGCGCGTGCCCGCCGAGAACCTCGTCGGACGCGAAGGTGACGGCCTCAAGATCGCCCTCACGACACTCAACGCCGGACGGCTTGCCATCCCGGCGATGTGCGCCGGAGCCGGCAAGTGGGCGCTCAAGATCGCCCGCGAGTGGTCGGAAGCCCGGGTGCAGTGGGGCAAAGCACTCGGCGAACACGAGGCGGTGGCCGCCAAGATCTCGTTCATCGCGGCGACCTCCTACGCACTCGAGTCCGTGGTCGAACTGTCCGGCCAGATGAACGACGAGGAGCGCAACGACATTCGCATCGAGGCCGCGCTCGCGAAGTTGTGGGCCAGCGAGATGGGCTGCGCCATCGCCGACGAGTTGATCCAGATCCGCGGGGGCCGCGGCTACGAGACAGCCGAGTCGCTCGCCGCACGCGGTGAAAGAGCCGTGCCCGCAGAACAACTCGTCCGGGACCTGCGCATCAACCGCATCTTCGAGGGCTCGAGCGAGATCATGCGGCTACTGGTGGCCCGAGAGGCAGTCGACGCACATCTCCGTGCCGCCGGCGACCTGATCGACCCGAAGGCGTCTCTCGAGACCAAGGCGCGCGCCGCGGCGAAGGCGAGCGGCTTCTACGCCAAGTGGCTGCCCTCGCTGGTGGCAGGAAAGGGCCGCCTTCCCGGAGCTTTCACCGAATTCGGCATCCTCGCACCACATCTCCGGTTCGTCGAACGTAGCTCGCGCAAACTCGCCAGGTCGACGTTCTACGGCATGGCCCGGTGGCAGGGCGGTCTCGAGAAGCGTCAGAACTTCCTCGGCCGCATCGTCGACATCGGTGCCGAACTGTTCGCGATGTCGGCCAGTTGTGTGCGCGCCGAACGTCAACGCGCCGACGGCCATCCGGGTGCCGATGCCGCATACGAACTCGCCGACGCCTTCTGCCGGCAGTCCCGGCTACGGGTAGAGGCGCTGTTCGACGGATTGTGGAGCAACACCGACGATTCCGACCGGAAGCTCACCCGCGGTGTCCTCGACGGTCGCTACAGCTGGCTCGAGAACGGCATCCTGGATGCGAGTGAAGGAACAGGCCCGTGGATCGCGGAATGGACACCGGGCCCGTCCACGGAAGAGAACGTGGCTCGCCGGATCATCGACACCAGAAACGTCGTGTAGGCGCAGAACCACAACGGCCCCCCCCCGGGGGGCGGGGGGGGGCGGGGGGTGGGGGGGGGGGGCGGCGGGGACCCCCCCCCGGGCCCGCCCGGGGCGGGGGGGGGGGGCCGTTGCGTTCGGGGTCGCGTCAGAAGGCGCCGCAGTTGGACGGCGCGGGTGCGTCACGCAGACGCGCGTCGAGGTACTGGACCGCGTTGGGCAGTCCCGTGAGCAGCGGTACAGCGTGGTTGATCACGAAGCCCGGCAGGATCGGCGGCGTGAGGTTCGCGTCGAACTGGACGGTGGCGCCGTTGTCGCACCAGTCCAGCGCAAGCTGGCGACCCTGCCCGTAGGGAACCGTGTCGTCCTGCGTGCCGTGCTGGAGGAGCACCGGGATCTGCGGGGTCAGGCGGCCGATGCGCTGCTCGTCGATCGCTTTCTGGACCTGGGGAAGCCGGCCGACCACCACGTCGAGCGGTTCACCGGTGCGCGTGAAGTCTTCGGTCCGCTGGAACGCAACAGTGGCAACGGTTTCCGGAACACACTGGTTCGCCACCGCGGCGAGCATGGCGCGGCCGCGGTCGTTGATCTCGGCCTCGACCTCGGAGCGAATCTCGGGGTACGCCTCGATCAGCCCGTTGATCGTGTAGCCCACGGCGCCGGTGAGGAGCGTGCCGTCGATCTGCTTCAGCGTGGCCAGCAGATCGGCGGGAGGGGCACCGACGTAGGCGCCCTTGAGATTCAGTTCGGGGGCGTACGTGGGAGCGAGTTCGGCTGCGGCCCCGCTCGCACCGCCACCCTGGGAGTATCCGTACAGCCCGACGGGGCTGTCGGGGGTAAGGCTCGTTCCGGGAAGATTCAGCGCCGCCCGGACCGAATCCAGCACCGCGTACGCCTCGGCGGCCCGGTTCACGTACGTGTGGTGCCCGGGAGTCCCGAGTCCGTCGTAGTCGGTCACCACCACCGCGATGCCCTGGAGCAGCAACGCATTGATCGACAGCAATTCGTACTCGGTGAACAGATCGAGCGGCGGGTTGTACTGCACCAGCGCACCGAGATTGCGCGACGGAGCGCACTGGTCGCCCTGTCCGTGCGTGCCGACCGCCACTGCGACGAGGGGGCGAGGTCCCTCACCGTTCCACACGGTCGACGGCTCGAGGTACGTGCCGCTCACCGCGTTGGGTGCGCCCTTCGCGTTGTTCGAGCGGTACAGCAACCGCGTCCCCTGCGCGGGGAACACACCGTCCCCGGTCGGAACCCGGATGGCAAGATCGGACGGTTCGCTCCGGAGGATGTCTCCCGGGCTTCCCCCCTGCTCCAGCGCGGGCGGCGTGTAGAAGTCGCCCTCGGCGTGTGCCGTCGCCGGCGCCGCCAGAAGTCCCCCCACGAGCGCTGCGGATGTCAACGCCGCTGCCGCCCACTTCCGGGTCCTGCTCGTTCCCATATTTCCTCCACCACATCCCGGACCTAGGCGTGCCTTCGGTCACATGGTACGGACTGTAACACGTACATTACCGACCGGTAAGGCGGTGTTCCTACACAGGACATGAGGTGAGACGGCCCCGGAAACCTCGGTCGCGGAACCCTGGCGCGCGCTCGGTTCGGCCCGCAGGAAGGGATGACAGTTGCGCGACGACCGGTATGTGGTATGTCCTGATCATGACGATCGGGGTCGCGGCGCGGCACAACCACACGGAGTGGTGCCGGTAGCAAGATGGACCCGGATCGACAGACGAGGGGAGAGTCATGGCAATCGGGGTGGGGCTCCGAATCGGAAGGGTCGTGTCCACAGCGGTGGTCGCGTCCAACGAACCCGGCACTCCCGACCCGGTGGTCATCGCCCGCGACACCGTTCTCCATATCGGCCGGGACGACTCGACCTTTCTCGGTGGCTCCGCGCGGGCCGACGACGAGGTCCGGACGCTCAGCGGTTTCCTCTCCCGCGTAGGTGACCCCGCAGGACTCTCGGCGAGCGACGGGCGCGTCTACCGCGCGGAGGACGCCATGGCGACGGCCATCCACTGCCTGCTCACCGAGTGCCATCCCCTGCCGACGTTCGGCGGTATGGACAGGGACAGCGACCCCGGATACACCGCCACCTACCCCTCCCACTGGGACCCCGCGACCGTCGCAACCCTCCGATCCGCGCTCGACTTCGCCGATCTCCGGCACGTCGATCTGGTGTCGGACGCGCAGGCTGCGGCCACCTGGTATGCCTCCGAGATCTCGGAAACGCCCGGTCAGCTCGTCGGGGTCTATCACGTCGACGACGTGGGTTCGACTGTGACGCTGGTGCGCTCGGGTGTCCCCGTCGGCAAGGCATTCCGGGTTCCCGTCAAGAACGCACCGTCACCCGCAGCCCAACTCGCGTCGGCACTCGGTTCGTTCGGATGGTTGTCGGACAATCTCGACGCCGTGGTCGTCATGGGTGACGGACTCGTCGCGCGTGATCGCTCGCATATCCAGGAGATCGCCAACAGCCTCGCGACCAAGCTGATGGTGCGTAGTCTCGTCGGACCGGGGCCCGAGCAGACCGCGGCGCTCGGCGCGGCGATTCTCGCCGCTGGTTTCACTCCGGCGCGCGAGACGAAGAAGACCCGGATCGGTCTGCCGCCCTCCTACGATGAAACGGACGTGCTCACCGGTGGCCTCGCACGTCTGAAAGCCATCGAGGATCTGTACGAGACGGAGAACTCCGCCGCTGCGGTCGCGGTGACGGTAGAACCGGACACCGCAACCCGCCAACCTCCCCAGCCGGTGCGAAGCCAGGCCGACACCGTGCGGATAGCCGCTGTCGTGCTGCTGGCGGTGCTGGTCGTCGTCGTCGCCGTCGCAATCCTGATCTGAACCCGCGCGGAATCCCGATCACGGTCGGGATCTAGCGAGGACTTCCGTCTCCCCCGTCGGCGATCGACGCCAGTTCGGCCGCGTCCTCCGCACCGAACTTCTCCTCGAGCGATTCCGGTGAGTAATCGAGATCGATCTCCTCCACCGGGCGACCGCGAGCAGATTCGATGGCGCCCAGACGCCGCTCGGCCCGGTCGGCGGCGTAGGAGACGAATTCGTCGGGATCCAGCCCGTACGGCTGCTCGTCGAACTGATCGTTGACCCACCCGATCATGCCGAGTGCCATCGGAAGCAACTCGTTCATACGCTGTTGCACCACAGCCCAATTCGAGTCGTCTGCCGCGACGTGCCGCCGGCAGGTGAAGGTGCCCCACGCCATGTGCCGGCGCTCGTCGTCACCGATACGCCGGACCAGTTCCTGCATTCCGGGAAGGATGCCGCGCGTCGTGCAGACCTTCTGCCACGCGTAGTAACCGGTGAGCGCGAGGCTCCCCTCGATCACATGGTTGTAGGTGACGCTCGCGCGTACCTGGTTGGCCGGCGACGGATCGGACTCGAGCAGTCGCAGCGAGTTCGGCAATTCGTCGTAGAAGAGCTGCCGGTAGAACGGATTGTCGGCCACATAGGGGTGGAGGTCGGAGGTGAGCCCCACCGAGTCCATCCACAGCCGGAACACCTGAAGATGCTTGGCCTCCTCGAAACAGAACTGCGTCAGATACATCTCGTCGCCGATCCGCCCCTCGGCCTCCATCGCGCGCACGAACGGCTGGATGTCCTGGGTGACGGCTTCTTCTCCCGCGGCGAACTGCGCGACGAGGAACGTGGAACTGCGGCGCTGCTCGGAGGTGAGCGCCTGCCAGTCGGCGGCGTCGCGCGAAAAATCGAGATCCGCGGGATCCCAGAATTTCGCGTTGCCCTTCGCGAAGAGTCGGAGCGGGAAGGCGTCCCAGTTGAGGCCGCCTCCCCGCAGCGACGCGAACCCGAGACGTGTCTGTGTGCTTCCGGTCACACCCCGAGGGTAACCCCACCCCGGGCGTCCCGGAAGCATTCGTCACCGGCACGTCCGGCGCGAGTTCACCCGGCCAGGAGCGTGTCTCCCGGATAGCCCTCCGGACCGAAGCCGGGTGGAACGACGAACACCGCTGATCCGACGGGGGTGATCCACGGATTGAGCGCATCGTGCTCGGCGAGGCGCTGCTGTACGGGGACGAACTGACGGTCCACGTCGACCTGGTACGCCGCGAACAACAGCCCTGCACCGTCGTCGTCGTAGTTGTATCCCCGACGCAGGAATTGCTCGTCGGCGGTCCGTGGCCGCGCCCTCGCCACGTGTGACTCCGGTGGGATCACCGGAATCCCGTACCGGTCAGTAGCCTCGAAATCGGCGTCGTCATGCTCCTCGGTGCCGGTGAGAGGTGCACCGTTCGACAGGGTCCGGCCCACCGCGAGCTCTCGTGCGGGCCGGTCGAGTTCGTCCCACGTGTCGAGTTCCATCCGGATCCGGCGAAACACGAGCGACGTTCCGTCGCGCAGCCATTCCGGTTCACCGGGGTTCCACACCTGCCGCCCGAAGTCCGGGCTGCCGGGCGCCGGATTGACGGTGCCGTCTACCTGGCCCATCAGATTCCTCATCGTCATCCCGTCGGGCCTGGTGCCCACGGCATGCCGGAATCCCCGCTGTACCCAGCGCACGGTGGTCAGCGATCGCACGTTCTTGGTCAAGGTGCGCGTGGCGTGGGAAACCACCACGGGATCGTCGGCACACACCTGCAGCACCAGGTCGCCACCCGACCACCGGTCTTCGAGGCGATCCACCGCGAACTCGGGAAGGGGACGTAACCACGCCGGACGCCGGTCGGCCAGTCCCGCGGCGTCGAACACCGCCGGTCCGAATCCCACGGTGATCGTGAGCCGAGCCGGATCCACCGCGAGTTCCGGTTCGGTGTCCCCCAGCGCGGGCCGTCCGGCAGCGAGGCGCCGTATGTCCTCCGCCCACACCTTCATGATTCCGGCCAGGCCCGCACGGTCGACACCGCTCGCGAGATCGAGTGCGGCGAACGAGGCGAACGCCTGCGGCGGTGTATCGATCCCGGCTTGGTGACGGCCGTGGGGGTCGATTGTGGCCGCACCCATCCGCTCGGGCGTCCGGGATGCCACGGCCGCGCCACCACCGACCGCCGCGAGACCCGCAGCCCCTACGGCTGCCAGACCGCCACCGAGTAGATGACGGCGGCTGAGCTCAGCCACCGTGACCCGCCCCGGTTGTCGCCGGCTCGTACTCCTCCTGTGCCCCTGCGAAGTCGCGGACCTGCGCGGTGAAGTCCTTCACGGATCCGTCCTCGAATTCCAGGGAGAAGGTGACGTCACTGCCGGGCCTGATCGGTTCGACGATGTCCATGAGCATCAGGTGGTCGCCGCCGGGAGCGAGGCTGTGGGTGCTTCCGGCTCCGATCACGAGGCCGTCGGCCATTTCGCGCATCACCATCGCGCTTCCCCCGTCCGGGGCCATCTCGTGCAATTCGGTACGGCTCGCGCTCGGGCTCGATACTGCGACCACATGCAGGTCCGTATCGGCCGTGTTGGACAACTCGGCAAAGGCGCCGGTCATGCCCGCGTCGGCGGCCTTGACCCAGGCATCGGACACCGTCAGCGCCTCGGCGGCAGTGGGCGGCGCATCGGTCGATCCGCAGGCGGTGAGCACGGCCAGAGCAGCGGCAACTCCCGCAACGGCCACGGTACGAACAGTTTTTTTCGTCATCGGTAACTCCAGGAAAGTAGGTTGACGCGCGAGGGCGCCGACCGCCGTAGGAACGGTGGTCGAGGAGGAAAAAGGAGGTCAGACCGTGACGAGCGGTGGTCCACGGGTCGAGACTCCCGTGGGGAAGACCTGCATCCGGCGCACCGCGGGGCGGTAACCCACGGGGAGTGCGGCCGGAACGGGCAGAGAGGAGAAGGGAACGCGGATCGCGGCGATGCGGCGCACCGCGTTCAGTGCGAGAGCGCTACCCCGTTCTGCACCGCGTATCAGGGCGGACGCAACGAGGACCGCTGCCAGGTGAGCAGCAAGCATGCCCGGACCGGGGAGATGAAAGTGGCCGCTGCCCAGCGACAGTGCGATATGACCGAAGACCTGCCCGGCGAGGAGTAGCGGTACGACCGCCAGCCGGGTACCCGCCGCGACAGCGCCCGCGATCACGGCGACGGAAAGAAGAACCGTGAGGGCGGTAGTGCCCGGATATGCGCCCTCCGCAACGGCGTGCGCGACGATCGCGACCACCCCACAGGTGCCACCCACGAAGCCACCGCGCATGCGCGCGAGAAGCTGAGGGTCGGCGGCCATGCCCCCGATGATACGTCTAGTACTACAGAGCGTCGTATGTGATGCAGCACTGTCGCGCCGGGTTTCACGTGAAACGCACGCAACACGCAAGTACGACGAAACCCACCCCCTGAACGGAGGTGGGTTTCGTGTTGCTGTGGAGCCTAGGAGATTCGAACTCCTGACATCTGCCTTGCAAAGGCAGCGCTCTACCAACTGAGCTAAGGCCCCGTACGCCGACTAGCGACTGGGTACCTCGTGCCACTCGTCCTCACTACGCAGCATGCGAGCAAGTCCGACGACCGCCAGAAAACCAGCTCCCACAGCGATCAGGAACTTCATTTCTGGCTGCCTTTCGGGCACGGGGAGTGGGCCTAGGAGGACTTGAACCTCCGACCTCTTCGTTATCAGCGAAGCGCTCTAACCGCCTGAGCTATAGGCCCTCGAACCGGATGGAACACTACCCCACCGACGCCGGATGATTCAAATCGCCTCGACGGGGCAGCATTCCTGCAGGTCAGTCCGGGTCTGCGAGCGTTACCTGAACGCCACCGACGAGGTCGGTGCACAGGTTGTAGATGAACGCTCCGAGGGTCGCGAGAGCGGTCATGAGAACCATGTTGGCCAGGCCGATCACGGTCGCGTAGCCGAACACCTGGCCTACCGTGACGAGTCCCTCACTGCCCGCATCGCTCACGATGTCGGTGAACGCGCTGTTGAGCCTGTCCCACACGCCCATCCCTGCGAGCACGGCGTAGAGCAGACCGACCGCGATCATCCACACGAAAAACAGCGAGACGGAAATCACGGACGAGATCTTCAGCATCGACCACGGGTCGATCCGTCGCACCTGCACCGTGGCGCGTAGTGCATCACCGGTGTCGACACCCGCGGGGGCCGGGGCAATCGCCGTCGGACCCACCTTCGGGGTCTCCCCCGTTGCCGGCGCGACAGGCGTCGGATGCTTGACGGCGGAGAGATCGGGCAGATCCTTCGCAAGATCCTTGCGCTCGATATGCCGCGTGGGCCCGTCGATGACCGCGGCTTTCGCCTTCGCCGCAGCACGGTCGTTGCTCGCGCGTTCGTTGGTGGTGCGCGTAGCCGACGCCGAGGACCCGGAGTTACCGGAGTTCATCGCGGCCGCTGCCGTACCCGTCACGACCGGACGGGTCGACGGTGCCGGATTCTGAGCTGCGGCAGGCTTGCCGGCGGGAGGCTGGCCACCCGTCGACGGCCGCGAAGCGGAGGATCCGCCGCCTGCCGCCGGCCCGGACTTGCCGAGACCGGGGCCGACTCCGGGCAGGTTGGTCTGCGGCGTCTTCTGCGGCGAAGAACCGCCCTGCGCGGTCCCTTGCTGGCCGCGCTGCCACGGCGGGGTCTGGCCACCCGGACGCGCCGTCTGGTTGGCGGGCCTCGCCGAGCGGGACTGATCGCCGCCCTGCGACGACTGTGCTGTCGCAGCTCCGGACGGTGCCCCGCCCTGGTTCCCGGTGCCCGGATTTCCCGCGCTCTGGTTCCCGGCGCCCTGGTTCGCCTTGGGAGCCTCCGGTTGCGGCGCTGCCGCAGCCTGACGAGGCTCCTCGCTGCGTACCTGCGACTCGCTGCGCACGGACTCCTCGCGCTGTGCGGGCTTCGCCGTACCGGCCGCCGGACCCTTACCTTCGGACTTCGGCGTCTCGCGGGCCTTCTCAGGGGCCTTCCCGGAAACCTCCGCCGGCTTCGACGGAGCGGATTGCCCAACCGGGCCACCGCTCTGCGGAGATCCGGCAGGCTTGTCCGCCGCCGTGTTCTGGGGCGACCGTTCCTGCTGCGGAGCCCGGTCCTGCGGTGCCCGGTCCTGCGAGGATGCCCCCTGCGGAGCCGGCCCCTGTGAAGGCGCCGCACCGGATGAAGCGGACGACACCTCCTGCCCATTGCGATCCTCGGGTTTCCGGCCGGGTTGCCCCTGGCCGTTTCCGTTGGGTCCCTGGGGAGTGCTCACTTACGACTCCTTAGCTCCGGATACGTCTGCGTCGTCCAGCTCGTCGGCATTGCGGGCGATCGCCAACAGCGTGTCGCCCTCGGCGAGGTTCATCAGGCGCACACCCTTGGTCTGCCGACCAGCCTTGCGCACCTGCTTGGCGACAGTACGGATGACACCACCGTTCGAGGTGATCGCGTACAGCTCGTCATCGTCCTCGACGATCCGAGCACCGACCAGGGTGCCACGCCGGCGGTCGTACTGGATGGTCAAGACACCCTTGCCGCCGCGACCCTGAACCGGGTAATCCTCCATCGGAGTCCGCTTCGCGTATCCACCGGAGGTCGCGACCAGCAGGTAGGTGCCTTCCTTGACGACGTTGAGCGACAGCAGGCTGTCCTCACCGTTGAACCGCATGCCCTGGACGCCGGAGGTTGCGCGTCCCATCGGCCGCAGCGCTTCGTCGGTCGCGGAGAACCGGATGGACTGTCCCAGCTTCGAGACGAGCAGCAGGTCGTCGTCGGCGGAGCACAGAACCGCGCCCACCATTTCGTCGTCCCCGCGCAGGTTGATCGCCACGATGCCGCCGCTGCGGTTGGAGTCGAAGTCCGACAGCCGCGACTTCTTCACCAGGCCGTTGCGCGTCGCGAGCACCAGGTACGGCGCGTCCTCGTAGCTCTGCAGGCGGATGACGCCCTGGATCCGCTCGTCGGGCTGGAAGGCCAGCAGGTTCGCGACGTGCTGACCGCGTGCGGTGCGGTTCGCCTCCGGCAGTTCGTATGCCTTCGCCCGGTAGACGCGGCCCTTCGTCGTGAAGAACAGCAGCCAGTCGTGCGTGGAGGTCACGAAGAAGTGCTTGACGATGTCGTCCTGCTTGAGCTCAGCGCCCTTGACACCCTTGCCGCCGCGCTTCTGCGACCGGTACAGATCGGTGCGGGTGCGCTTGGCGTAGCCCGTCTCGGTGATCGTGACGACCACGTCTTCGCGAGCGATGAGGTCCTCGTCGGTGACGTCACCGTCGGCGGCGACGATGCGTGTCCGGCGATCGTCGCCGTACTTCTCGGCGATCTCCTTCAGCTCGTCGCGGACGATGGCGCGCTGCCGCTCGGGCTTCTCGAGAATGTCCTTGTAATCGTCGATCTCCCGCTCGATCTCTGCGAGGTCGTCGATGATCTTCTGACGTTCCAGAGCGGCGAGGCGTCGCAACTGCATCGCGAGGATCGCATCGGCCTGGATCTCGTCGACCTGGAGCAGGTCGATGAGGCCGCCACGCGCGATGTCGACGGTCTGCGACCTGCGGATGAGTGCGATGACGTCGTCGAGCGCGTCGAGTGCCTTGACGAGGCCGCGCAGGATGTGGGCCCGTTCCTCGGCCTTGCGCAGCAGGTACCGCGTACGCCGGACGATGACCTCGACCTGGTGCACGACGTACAGCCGGATCATCTGGTCCAGGCGCAGTGTGCGCGGCACACCGTCGACGATCGACAGCATGTTGCAGCCGAAGCTCGTCTGCAGCTGGGTGTGCTTGTACAGGTTGTTGAGAACGACCTTCGCGACCGCGTCACGACGGACGGTCACGACGATGCGCATGCCCACACGATCCGACGACTCGTCGTGGATGTCGGAGATGCCCGCGATCTTGCCGTCGCGAACCTGTTCGGCGATCGAGGTGATGAGGTTGTCCGGGTTGACCATGTACGGCAACTCGGTGATCACGATGGTGGTGCGGCCCTTGGCGTCGTCTTCGATCTCCACGACACCGCGCATCTTCACCGAGCCGCGGCCCGTGGTGTACGCGTCGTGGATGCCCTGGGATCCGGTGATCAAGGCTGCGGTCGGGAAGTCGGGTCCCTTGATCCGCTCCATGACCGCGGCGAGGGTCGTTTCCTCGTCGGCTTCGTAGTTCTCGAGTGCCCAGTAGATCGCCTCGGCGACCTCTCGGAGATTGTGCGGGGGGATGTTGGTCGCCATGCCCACCGCGATGCCGCCCGAACCGTTGATCAACAGGTTGGGGATACGGCTGGGGAGAACTGTCGGTTCCTGGGTCCGGCCGTCGTAGTTCGGCTGGAAATCGACCGTGTCGTGGTCGATATCGCGCAGCATCTCCATCGCGAGCGGGGTGAGCCGGCACTCGGTGTACCGCATGGCGGCCGCACCGTCGTTGCCGCGGGAACCGAAGTTGCCCTGTCCGTCGACGAGCGGGTACCGCAACGCCCACGGCTGCGCCAGGCGCACCAGGGTGTCGTAGATCGAAGAGTCGCCGTGCGGGTGGTAGTTGCCCATCGTCTCGGCAACGGCACGCGCCGACTTCACATAGCCGCGGTCCGGCCTGAACCCGTTGTCGAACATCGCGTACAGCACGCGACGGTGGACGGGCTTGAGTCCGTCACGCACGTCGGGCAGAGCACGCCCCACGATCACGCTCATCGCGTAATCGATGTAGCTGTTCTGCATCTCCAGCTGGATGTCGACGGGCTCGATGCGGTCGTGCCCCGGCCCCTCCGGAGGCAACGTGGTGTCGGTCATGAGCTCCTTCTTCTACTCGGCTCGAACGTCCGCCCGCGGTCTTCCGCCCGGCAGACGTCTCGCAACCACACGAGTCTATAGGTGCAGGTCACCCCACGCCGCGAAGGACAGGCACTTTCCGCTCACGTCTCCGCAAGGGAGAGGTAGATCACACACGAAAGCGCCGTCCTGCACCACGTCATGTCCCACTTCCCGCGTCGGTCCGGAGATCGATCAGGTCCTCGTGCCGGTCCTTCTCGTCCTCCGGTGCGAGCACCAGTGCGGTGATCGGCACAGCCAGCACGATGATGCCGAGAATGAACGCGGGGAACAGAAACGACAGGACGCTCATGCCGCTCGGTTCCGGGGCTCCGGGGTCGACGACCACGTGCACCCCCGCCATTCCGGTGTAGTGCAGCGCGACCACGGCCGAAGCCATGACGAACGCGGCCATCAGACGGATGTGAACCCTTTCGGCGCTCCGCGCGAGAGCAAGCGCAAGCGTCGACGCGACCACACCGATGCCCACCGACAGGAGAACGAACCTCGCATCGTGGTCGATGGTGCCCTGGACCCTCATCGCGGTCATCCCGATGTAATGCATGAGGGTCACCGCGAGACCCATCACCAGGCCGCCGATTCCCGGACGGACCCCGCGCGGAAGCCGCTCGAGCACCGCGGAGCGGACAGTCACGATCCAGATGCCGAGCATGGTGGTCGCCACCGCCGCCAGCACCGAGAGCACCGTGGGTCCGAGGTGGTAGCGAATCACGGTTCCCGGCACGGAGAACCCCATCATGCCGATGAAGTGCATGAGCCAGATCCCCACGCCGCCGATGGCGAGGGACGCCATGGGCAACCACCAGTTGCCCCCGTTGCGTCCCGAGTCCTCGTGCGACCTGCGAATGCACGACAGCCCGGTGTAGGACCCGGCTACAGCGGTCGCGTAGGCCAGCACGAATACCCACGGCCCCATCGAGAAATGGTGCACGCCGGACTGTTACCGCGTGGGGGTCCGGAACGTCTCCGCGTTCCACTCGTCGGCTTCACGCTCGAGTTGCGCCGCGACGCGGTCCGGGGCGAGCAGCACCGCGACAATCGGAACGACCAGCATGAGCAGTCCGGCGACGAACAACGGGAACAGAATCGCGAACACCTCGATGCCGGCGGGTGCCGGCACCGTGGCGTCGGGAGTCACCCGGATGGACGCCGCAGCGAGGAAGTGCACGACGATCACTGCGGCGCCGCCGAGGACCCCGCCGACCAACCGCTTGGGCCATGTGTCCGCGTGCTGCACCAGCCACATCAGACCCGCGGCCGTCACGAATGCGACGAGCACGCCGGCGCCGACGAAGATGAGGTTGAAGGAGACCTCGCCTTGGGTCCGGACCGACCACATGATCACGTAGGGCACAGCGGCGAGTCCGGCGCCGAGTACGAGAGCAGCCGGCTCCGACCTCGACGAGGAACCATCCGACGGCGACGCGATCAGCAGAGCCATGAACACCGCCACCAGCGCGAGCAACATCGAGAACACGATGGTGAGCAGGTCGTACCGGACGATGCTGTTCTCCACGGCGAACCCTGCCATCGGCAGGAACTGTGCGAGCCACACGCCGACTCCACCGAGGACGAGGCATGCGACCACCAGCCAGAACCGGCGGATGCGGTCGGTGCTCGCGGTACGAACCTTCCGAACGCTGGTGACCCCGACGAACACCCCGATCGCCGAGGTGAGGTACGCCAGCAAGATCACCCATGGACCCATGGTGAAAAGCTGGAGTCCCTCGACCACTAGGGGGCCACCGGCTGGTGCAGCTTCCGCAGCGCGTATTCGGTGACGGTCACCAATGCCTGCTTCGCCGATTCACGGGAACGCGCGTCGATCGACACGATCGGGACATCGGGTGAGATCGCCATGGCCTGGCGGATGTCCTCGAGCGGGTAGCGCGGCGCGTCGTCGAACTCGTTGATCGCGACGATGAACGGAAGGTTCCGCGCCTCGAAGAAGTCCACGGCCGCGAAACTCTCGTCGAGCCGACGCGTGTCGATCAGCACGATCGCACCGATCGCGCCTCGGATGAGGTCGTCCCACATGAACCAGAATCGGTGCTGGCCCGGAGTACCGAACAGGTACAGCACGAGGTCCTCGGCCAGACTGATACGGCCGAAGTCCATCGCCACCGTCGTCGTCGCCTTCTGTGGCGTCGCGGTGAGATTGTCGACCCCGTCGCTGGCGTTCGTCACGAGCGCTTCGGTGCGGAGGGGGACGATTTCGGACACCGCCCCGACCAGCGTGGTCTTTCCGACACCGAAGCCACCCGCGATCACGATCTTGGTCGAGGTCACGCGCTTGGTGGCGCTAGAGTTCGCGAAGTCCACTGAGGACCCTTTCAATCAGCTCACGACGCTCCGCGTCGCTCGAATCGTCTTTCAGCGTGGCCAGGATCTGTACGTGTCCGGCTTCGACAAGATCGGCAACGAGGACGCGTGCCACTCCCAGCGGCACGCCCACCCTCGCCGCGATCTCGGCAACCGAGGGCGACTCCTTGCACAACTCCAAGATCGTGGCGTTGATGTTGTCCAAGTCACGGGCCCGAGGGTCCGTGCCCGGGATCGCCTGGATCAGTGCTTCCAACGCCAGTTCGACCGCAGGACTCGTACGTCCCGAAGTCAGCGAGTAGGGCCGTACCAGGCTGGGCTGATCCGGCACCGACTCAGGCTTGCGCGATTCCATGGCCACCTCGACGTCAGGACCCCTGGCCGACCCGCGGGGTTGCCTCGACCGAGGCACCCACCCGGTCCACCAAGAGCGCCATCTCGTAGCCGACCTGTCCGATATCGCACTCCGACGCGGTCAAAGCCGCGAGGTGCGAACCGTCACCGACACTCATGAGCAGCAGGTAACCGTGCTGCATCTCGACGACCGACTGGAGAACTCCGCCGCCGTCGAACAACTGCGAGACACCGTTGGACAGGCTCGCGAGGCCGGAGGTGACGGCAGCGAGCTGCTCGGCACGGTCGACCGGAAGGTGGGCGCTGGCAGCCATCAGCAGGCCGTCGGCGGACACGAGTACGGCATGCGAGACACCTGGAACTTCGCGCGCAAAGTTGGAAACCAACCAGTCCAGTGGACGGGCCACGTCGGATCCATGATCAATGTTCATCGAACTCCCTGTTCATTGTTCTCGCGATTGCTGGTATTCGCCGAGGTGCGACCGTTACGGACGCCCTGCTGGTGGCGACTCAGGTTCGCCCGAATGGCTTCCGGGTCCCGGCGTCGGATCGTCTTGGGCAGCTCCCCGGTGGCGGGAGCCCTCACCGCACCCGGAACGAGGCGGTGACCCGGCTCGCGCCTCGGAAGGCCGGCCGTCGTGTGTTCTTCCACCGATACTTCTGCTGCTCGCTGTGCTGCTTCCCATCCTGCGTCGGCAGCCGAGCGCCATTCCTTCCTCCGGCGGTCCTCCGGAAGACTGGTCGGATCGACAAGCCAATCCGACATCATGTTGGAGAAGATCGGCGTGTGCGGTGCGGGCTGCGGTCGGAGCCCGACCGAATCCGGCCTGGGCTGGAAGAACGACGCCGTCTTCGCGGAGTTCGTCCGGTAGCGATGGCGAGCGGCGTTCTGCGCGTCGCTCTGCGGCGCCACCGATCCGCCGTCGGCAATACTCGCCGACGGGATAGGCGCCGGACCCGCTAGTGCGGCAGCCGAGGGTTCCTGCGCGGTGGCAGGACGCGGCGGAAGACCGGGGGTCGCCCCGGGCCGGCGACGCGGAAGTCCTCCGGCCGGTGCGCTGTCCGGGCGAGGTTGCGGCCCACCGGCAATGCCGGGCGTAGCACCCGGACGACGCTGCGGCAGCCCGTTCGGAGCCTCGTGTTGCGGCTGCTGCTGCGACGGCCGGAGATTCTGCGGCGGCTGCACCTGCGAATGCTGTGCCTGCGAATGCTGGGGAGCACGCTCAGGAGTCGTCTGCTGCGCCGGCGACGGGGCTGCGCCGCGTCCCTGCAGTCCGGGCGTAGCACCAGGCTGACGCTGCGGGAGCCCCGACGGACGGGTTCCCTGCTGCGCATCCGGACGCTGCTCCTGCGGGGCAGGTCCCGAACGGACCGGAAGGCCGGGAGTATTACCCGGTTGACGCTGCGGGAGGCTCGAAGCTTCTTGTTCCCGAACAGGTTCCGGCTGCTGCCGATGTGTGGACGGCTCGGCCGCCGCGTGGCTGCCGGTCCGTTCGGCCGGACGCTCGTCCCGTGCCATCCGACGATCGCGCTCGTCCTGCTGAGGACGATCCTGACGAGATTCCTGCCCGGCCTGCGCCTCCCGCTCCTGACGACGAGCGTGCTCGTCCTGCCACACGCGGTCCTGAGCGGGACGGTTCTGACCGTGCTGGCCGCGGGGAGGAAGCGCCGAGACGAATGCCGCCGCGGCGTCGGGCTGGATCCTGCGCGGAGCCTGCTGCGGCTGCGGCAGACCGGAGGTCGCGCCGGGCTGACGCGTCGGCAGACCGGGAGTCGCGCCGGGCTGACGCGTCGGCAGACCGGGAGTCGCACCCGGCTGACGCGTCGGCAACCCGGGAGTCGTCCCCGGCTGACGGGACGGAAGACCCGATGCCGCTGCGCCGGGGTTCCGGGTAGGCAGACCCGATGCCGCTGCGCCGGGGTTCCGGGTGGGCAGACCCGAGTTCGAACCCGGCTGGTTCGAACCCGGCTGGCGCGGAGGAAGTCCCGGTGCCGCGCCCGGCTGACGCGTCGGCAGACCGGAACGGTCGCCCTGGCCTTGCTGAGGCCGCCCCGGAACACCTGATTCCCGGAGTGCGGACAATTCGTGCGCACCCGTCGACTCGCGCGGAGCCGCGCCACGAGATGTCGGCGCGAAGCCCGCACGCTCGTCGTCGCGGGAACGCTCGTCACGACCCGGCGCGGAATCACGGCGGGCACCCTGACCCGGATCTCTTCTCTCCGAAGACCGCTCGTCCTGCGCGTAGTACGACCGGTCGGGCGCCTCGATGCGGATCGGCTGCGACGGCGGGTTGGACTCCGCGTCGGAACGGTCGTACGCATCGACACGGAGCGGCTGCGACTGCTGATCGGACTGCGGCTGCGGCCGGGGCTGCGGTTGCTGATCCGACTGCGGCCGCGGCTGCGGCTGCTGTGGCCGGGGCTGCGAGGGCGGCTGAGACTGCGACCGCGCCGGTTCGTATTCCTTCTCGCGGGAAGGCGGCGGCAGCTGGGGAGTCTCCTGCGACGACGGCGAGGACAGTGCCTCGGGTGCAGACTCGGGCTCCGCGTCGATGATTCGCGGTTGCGGACCCGTCTGGGACAACGCGAGCGGCGAGACGAGCAGCACATCCGGGATGTGAACGCTCGCGGTGATGCCGGGGTTGCGTGCGGTGTCGAAGGTCGGGCGCAGCCGCACGGTGAGGCCGTGACGCTCGGCGAGCCGCGACACCACGAACAGACCCATGTGGCGGGCGGTGTCGGGACCGACCGCGCCACCGCTCGTCAGGCGCTCGTTGATGATCTCGAGTTCTTCCGGCGGTATACCGATGCCGCGGTCGGCGATCTCGACGAGCAGTCCACCGTCGACGGCGCGCGCGAAGCTGAACGTGACGGTGCTGTCGGGCGGGGAGGCCCGCAACGAGTTGTCGACCAATTCTGCGAGGAGATGCACGATGTCGGTTGCTACCGCACCGCTGAGCGCACCGTCCGGTGTCGAACCGATCTGGACCCGCTGGTAGTCCTCGACTTCGGACATCGCGGCACGCAGGATGTCGCCGAGCTGTACAGGCGCCGAGTGACCGCGGCGGATGCGTGTGCCGGAGAGGATCAGCAGGTTGTCGCCGTTACGGCGCATACGAGCCGCAAGGTGATCGAGCCGGAAGAGGCTCTCGAGACGGCTGGGGTCCTTCTCCTCGTACTCGAGACGTTCGATGAGTCCGAGCTGCTGCTCGACGAGGGACTTGCTTCGCCGGGCCAGCGTCTCGAACATGTCGTTGATCTGGAGACGGAGGTGGGCCTGCTCTCCCGCGAGACGCAGTGCCTGGCCGTGCATGTCGTCCACCGCGCGCGCCAGCTGACCGATCTCCTCGGTCGTGTGGACGGGAACGCGGGTGAACTCGATGTCCTCGATGCTGTCGCCGACCTTGATGCGGTCGATGGCCTCGGGCAGCTCCTGACGGGCAACCTTGAGGGTCCCGTACCGCAGCCGGCGGATGGGGCCGACGAGAGACCGGGACACGAGCAGCGCGAGGACGAGAGCGGCGAGCAGAGCGGCGAGCACGATCGCGGTGTCGCGCAAGGCCGCTGCACGGGTCTCCGCGGCACGATCCTGAATGGTCGTCGTGATCTGCTGCGCTGCAGCGTCGATGATGCCGCCGTACACGTCGACGCTGTGCAGCAGCGACGCTCGGACGTTGAGGATCGGGAGCGGGCCTTCGCCGGCAGCCGCGACCATGTCGGTGCGTTCCTTGACGCCGGACCGCAGGTCGGCAATCTGCGCGTCGGCCATCGGGTACGACCGGGAAAGAAGTTCGAGCATCGCAAGCTCGCCGCCGGACGCGGACACGAGCGCGGTATCGGGCTGTTCCGGGTTCTCGAGGATCGCGAGCACACCGAGCACCTGTCCGAACAGGTATCGCTGCGAGTACCAGGCGTTGACGAGTTGGTTGCCGTAGTCGAGGATCTCGCGGTCGTCGACACCGTCGAGGACCGCTTCGACGATCCTGTTGAGGTTGTCGCGCACCTCGCTGGTGACGGCGGCGATCTCAGCGATCGCGACGGGCCCGGCCTGCATCTTGGTGTAAAGCGTTTCGGCGCTGGCGATCGTGCGGTCGAGGTCCGAGACGAGCGCCTCGTCGAACTCGGGGCTTGCCGCGATCGTCTTCATCGTGACGAACGTTTCCCCGAGTGTGTCCATCTCCTCGGGCGTGATCGTTCCCGCTGCCGCGCTACCGGTCGCCGTCGCAAACGCCGTCGAGAAGTCGACGATGTCGGGCACGACCGCGACCTGATCGGCCGCGGAGGAGAAGTGCACCGCGTTGGACAGTTCGTTCTCGACGCGAAGACCACCCAGGACCATCGCCACTGTCACGGGGACAGCGAGGACGGCGGTGACCTTCGTGCGAAGACCCCACCCCTCGATGTTCCACCACCGCTGCCGGGGCGGCGATTTGTCACTCATGGATTACAGCTCTCCTTCCACCCCGTTCGCGCCAGGCGACGAGCGCCAACCGGCGCACCGCTCGAAACTGAGTGCGTTTTCGATCGATGCAGTCGAACGAGACGTTCCTGGGTGAGGGCACCATAGCGGTACATACAGGGAATACGGAAGGCGCACGCTCGTACGCTCCTGCGAAATGCACCCGACCCCCTGTACGGCTGCCACACATGGCGGTGGCCCAATGGACTGTACTAGCGGGTAGCCAGCCAGCGCGACCAGCGTGTCACTGTCACATGTCACATCATCGGGACCCCTAATGTGATGTCTCTCACAAAAGGGATCCCGATGTGGTCAGATTTCGCTCAGCGCCCGCCGAGCGGCCCCGCGTCAGACGTCGAGGAACCGTACGTCTTTGGCGTTGCGCGTGATGAAGCTTCTGCGTGCCTCCACGTCCTCACCCATGAGGACGCTGAACAGTTCGTCCGCGGCGGCGGCATCGTCGAGCGTCACCTGACGGAGAACGCGAACGGCCGGATCCATGGTGGTCTCCCACAGTTCCTTCGCGTTCATCTCGCCGAGGCCCTTGTAGCGCTGGATACCGTCGTCCTTGTTGATCTTCTTACCGGACTCGAGACCCACCTTGAGCAACGCGTCCCGCTCCCGGTCGGAATACGCGAACTCGGGCTCGCTCCGCTGCCACTTGAGCTTGTACAGCGGCGGTTGCGCCAGATAGACGTGACCGTCTTCGACGAGCGGCCGCATGAACCGGAACAACAGGGTGAGAAGCAATGTCGCGATGTGCTGGCCGTCGACGTCGGCGTCGGCCATCAGCACGATCTTGTGGTACCGCAGCTTCGCGATGTCGAACTCTTCGTGAATGCCCGTGCCGAAAGCCGTGATGATGGACTGGACTTCGGCGTTCTTGAGCACCCGGTCGATGCGGGCCTTCTCGACGTTGATGATCTTTCCGCGCAACGGGAGGATCGCCTGGTACATCGAGTCGCGGCCCGACTTCGCGGAACCGCCGGCCGAGTCGCCCTCCACGATGTAGATCTCGCACTTGCTCGGATCCTTGGAGCGGCAGTCGGCGAGCTTGCCCGGCAGACCACCGATATCTGTAGCGCTCTTGCGCCGCACCAGTTCTCGCGCCTTCCGGGCTGCGAGACGGGCGTGAGCGGACGACACTGCCTTCGTCACGATCGTCTTCGCGTCGGCCGGATTCGCCTCGAACCAGTGCGAGATGTGCTCGTTGCACGCCTTCTGTACGAACGACTTGACCTCGGTGTTGCCGAGCTTCGTCTTGGTCTGTCCTTCGAACTGCGGCTCGGCGACCTTGACGGAGACGATCGCCGCGAGACCCTCACGGATGTCGTCACCCGTCAGGTTGGGATCCTTCTCCTTGAGAAGTTTCTTGTCCTTCGCGTACTTGTTCACCACGGTGGTCAGGGCCGCACGGAAGCCTTCCTCGTGCGTACCACCCTCGTGGGTGTTGATGGTGTTGGCGAAGGTGTGGACGGACTCGGAGTAACCCGAGTTCCACTGCATCGCGACCTCGAGTTCGTGGCCCGTGCCCTTGGCCGTGAAACCCACCACCGAGTTGTGGATCGGCGACTTCGTGCGGTTCAGGTGGCGCACATAGTCTTCGAGACCACCGGGGTAGTGGTAGACGCGAGTCTTGACCTTCTGGACCTCGGGCTTCTTGGCCTCGAGTTCCTGATCCTCGGCGGTCTTCGGCGCGTCCGCGGTCTCGAGGACGACCTCGTCGGTTACTTCCTCGGGAAGCACGCGCTCGTCGGAGAGCGTGATGGTCAGTCCCTTGTTGAGGAACGCCATTTCCTGCAGGCGGCGCGCGACCGTCTCGAAGTTGAAGGTGGTCGTCTCGAAGATGTCCGGGTCCGGCCAGAACCGGACAGTGGTGCCGGTCCGTGTCGACGGCTCACCCTTGACCAGCTCACCGGGCTTGGAATAGGTGTACGTCTGTTCCCAGTGGTACCCGTCGCGGTCGATCTCGACCTCGAGTGTGGTCGACAGCGCGTTGACCACGGAGATGCCGACACCGTGCAGACCACCGGACACGGCGTACGCATCCGAGTCGAACTTGCCGCCGGCGTGCAGCTGGGTGAGGACGACCTCGATCGTGGGAACGCCCGACGAGTGCATCCCGACCGGGATACCGCGGCCGTCGTCGACGACCTGCACGCCACCGTTCTCGAGAAGGGTGACCTCGACCTTCGTCGCGTACCCGGCCATCGCCTCGTCGACCGAGTTGTCGACGACTTCCCAGATCAGGTGGTGCAGACCACGCTCTCCGGTGGAACCGATGTACATACCTGGGCGCTTGCGTACCGCCTCGAGTCCTTCGAGGACGGTAATGGACGACGCACCGTAGTCTTTGTTGCTCTTGTTCGACTTCTGGGCAGCCACGGGTGGGTAGCTCTCCTTCTCCGCCTCGGCCCCGCACAACGCGCGCGGCATTCTTCATCCATCCTACGTGCCCGACCCTCGTATGCCGGGGGCGACACAGAATGCGGTTGCTTACCCCGCTGATATCCCCGCAGCGGGCCTCGCGCGCATCAACACACGTAATTTCCTACGTCGGGTTCATTCCGCGCTCGTGATGCTCGCGGGCGACCTGGATCACCCATACGTATCGCGAGGACCACGTCCACGGACATGCCGCTCGCCCTTGCGCCAACTCGGCGCCGTGGGTCCGCTGATGCGCAGTTCCTTCACCACGCCGTGGCCCACGGCCGCGGCGATCTTCGCCAGGATCTGCGATTGCATCATCCGCAACTGGGTTGCCCAGGCCGTCGACTCGGCCGAGATATGCAAGATGCCGTCGCGCAGTGTCGTCGGCTGGGCGTGGCCGGCGATGTCCTCGCCCACCACACGAGCCCAACTGCCGAGGACGGTGCCCTCGGATACGTGCGTCGACCAGCCTCGTTGCTTGGCTACCGCGCCGGTGAGAGCGCCCAGAGGCTGCGGATCCCGGTCGTCTGGTCCGGGGCCGGACCAGCCGCGGCGACGCCGGCGAGGACGCAGGTTCCCGCGCGACGCGCGACCCTGTCCCACTGCCTTGCCGCTGGCCTTGGCCGCTGCTCGAGCTTCCTCGAGCGCGCGCCGTGCGAGGTCGACACCCTTCAGTTCCGGTTCGCCGGACGGCGAACCGTCCTGTGGCCGTGACTCGTCACTCATCGGACCTCCCGACCGATTGTGCGTCTGCCCATTGCACCGATCCCAGCACAGAGATCCGACCGTGGTCGGTGTCTTCCACCTCCACGGGGAACCGCGCGCCGCTCAACTCGTCCGGCACGTCCTCGGGAACAGCCGCGGTGATCAGTACCTGCTCCGCGGTCGCAGCGACCTCCGCGAGCGCAGCGCGGCGACGGCGATCGAGTTCGGCGAAGACGTCGTCGAGCAACAGCACGGGGTCGGTACCGTCCGTACGGAGCAGAGCGAAGGCGCCGAGCCGGAGCGCGAGCGCGAACGACCACGATTCGCCGTGACTCGCATATCCCTTCGCACCGTGCTCGCCGAGGATCAACTCGAGATCGTCGCGGTGCGGGCCCACCAGGCACACACCGCGTTCGATCTCCTTGTTCCGCGCTTCCGCCAGACGGTGCAGGAACACGGTCTCGAGGAATTCACGGTCGTCCGGTGCGGGAACGCGGGCAGGATCGGAGAACTCGTCGGGCAGTGCATCACCGAGGCTGCTGCGATATCGCAGGCGGGCGGGACGGGATTCGGGCGCGATCGAGCGGTATGCCTCCGACACGTGCGGGGCCAGAGCGTGCAACAACTCGAGCCGGGCCGCAAGCAACTCCGATCCGTGTGCGGCGAGGTGCCCGTCCCAGACATCGAGGGTCGCCAGCGCACTCGTACCGTCGGTCGAGCGCGTGCCCCGGCGCAGCGCGCCTCCGGCTGTCTTGAGCAGCGCCGAACGCTGCCGCAGCACCTTGTCGTAGTCGGCCCGGACGCCGCTCATCCGGGGATAACGGGTGGTGAGAAGTTCGTCGAGGTACCGGCGCCGGTCACCGGGGTCACCGCGGACGAGCGACAGGTCTTCGGGCGCGAACAACACGGTCCTCAGAATCCCCAGAATCTCCCTGGGGCGACGAGCCGGCGACTGGTTGATGCGGGCGCGATTCGGCTTGCCCTCGTTGATCTCGATGTCGATGCCCAGCTCACGACCCGCATTGACGACCTGCGCACCTGTGAATGCGCGTGTCGTACCGGCGCGCAGCAGCGGTGTGTCGGACGCGACCCGGTGCGACGACAGGGTCGACAGGTATCCGAGAGCCTCGAGCAGGTTCGTCTTGCCGTGTCCGTTGCGGCCGACGAAGACCGTCGCTCCTGGCGACAGCTCCACGGAGACGGCTTCCCAGGAGCGGAAGTCGCGCAACGAGAAGGTGCGAACGTACACGGACCGTCCAAATCTGGCGCGCCGGTCAGCCCGGCAGGCGCACCGGCATCAGCAGATAGGTGTAATCGCTCTCGGGAGCAGCGAAGGTACCCGAAGCGTCGGGCGACGGTTCTTCCTCGAGTGCGGGCCGGAGCACGGCGGGCCGGCTCGCGGTGGTGAACCCGAACGAGACCTTGTCGGTGTGCAGCGACGTCAAGCCGTCGAGCAGATAACCGGGGTTGAACGCGATGACCAGCGGTTCACCGTAGAACTCGGCGGGATGTGATTCTTCGGCGCGACCCGCATCGTCGCCACCGGCGGACAGGAGCACGCCGCCGTCGGTGAACTCGAGTCGGACCTGAGCGCCACGTTCGGCAACGAGCGCGACACGCTTGATCGCCTCGACGAGCGGAGCGATCTCGACGGTGGCCATCGCTGTGTGCTCGTTCGGCAGCAGCTGGCGGAACTTGGGGAATTCGGCATCGAGGAGCCGGGTGGTGGTGCGGCGGCCGTCGGCGACGATGCCGAGCAGACCTTCGGCGCCCACCGACGAACCGCTACCCAGTGCGAGCTGCACGGGCGAATTCGACGACCCGCCAACGGTTTTTGCAGCCTCCGACAGAGTCTTCGCCGGTACGAGCACTGCGGCCGTGGTGGTGTCCGTGGTCGGCATCCACTCGAGTTTGCGCACCGCGAGGCGGAACCGGTCGGTGGCGGCGAGCACCACGTCGGTGCCGTCGATCTCGACCCGGATGCCGGTGAGCATCGGCAAGGTGTCGTCCCTGCCCGCTGCCACCGCGACCTGGCTGATGGCCTCGGCGAACAGGTCGCCGGCGAGCGAGCCGGTCTGCTGGGGCAGCTCGGGGAGCTGGGGATAATCCTCGACGGGCATCGTCGGGAGCGAGAACTTTGCGCTGCCGCACGTGATGAGTACACGCGTGCCGTCGAGAACCACGTCGACCGGCTTGTTGGGCAGCGAACGGGTGATGTCGGCGAGCAACTTGCCCGACACGAGGGCCTGGCCGGTGGTGATGACTTCGGCCGCCACGTGGACCTGCGCCGAGACCTCGTAGTCGAATCCCGACACGGTCAGGCCCTGCTCTTCGGCTCCGAGGAGGACACCGCCGAGGACGGGCACCGGGGGTCGTGACGGCAGACTCCGGGCAACCCACGCGACAGAGTCGGCGAAGTCCTCGCGAGCAACACGAAACTTCATGCTTCCAAGCTCCATCGCCCGGTGGATCCCTTCGATCGTGGTCTCGACAAGTCGTACGAAGTCTGACACAAGGCCCCGACTCCGCGGGGCGGCGTCGGGGGATGCGGCTCCACGGTATGCCTTCCCTGGCTGGTTGGAAAGCTGGGGCCGGGAGAGGGCACCTCACTCGAGACGCCTGTGGAACAGCTCATCCACACACCTGTTTTTAAATAGTATTTCTCAGAAGAACTCACAGAAGTAGTAATAGGTCCTGTGCAATCTGTGGACCGATCGACGTCTAGGCTGGTGGGGTGCCCTTCTCGAGGCGCCGCACTCGAGGATGAACTCGAGGACTACTCGAGGATGGAATGTGGACTCCTCGAGAGTGTTAGTCCTCTGTCCACCGTCCGTCCACAAAGATCCCATGTTGTACACACCCTTGTCCACAAGTGTGAGTACCCGGACTTTCTCGAGATGCGGGACGGAAACAGGACAGGGAGCGCCCGTGTGGGCACTCCCTGTGGACAGCTTTCTGCGGCGAGGACTACCGCTTGGACCTCTGCTTGATCCGCGCGGTGAGTTCCTGGACCTGGTCGTACACCTTCCGGCGTTCCGTCATCTCTTTGCGAATCTTCTTGTCCGCGTACATAACTGTGGTGTGATCGCGTCCGAACGTCTGCCCGATCTTCGGCAGTGACAGATCCGTCAGTTCTCGGCAGAGATACATGGAGATCTGCCTGGCCTGCGCGAGTGGACGCGCCTTGCCCGGACCGCACAGGTCGTCGATGGACGTACCGAAGTACTCCGCGGTCACCGCCATGATGGTCGCTGCGTTGATCTCGAGAGCCGTCGAATCGGGCATCAGATCACGCAGCACGACCTCCGCCAGCGTCAGATCGAGCGGCTGGCGGTTGAGGGACGCGAAGGCGGTGACGCGGATCAGCGCACCCTCGAGTTCGCGGATGTTGCGTTCGATCCGGCTGGCGATCAGCTCGAGGACGTCATGGGGAACGTTGAGCCCGTCCATGCGCGCCTTCTTGCTGAGGATCGCGATGCGCGTCTCGAGTTCGGGCGGCTGGACATCGGTGATCAGGCCCCACTCGAACCGGGTGCGCAGGCGTTCCTCGAGGGTTGCCAGCTGCTTGGGAGGACGGTCCGACGAGACGACGATCTGCTTGTTCGCGTTGTGGAGCGTGTTGAAGGTGTGGAAGAACTCTTCCTGGATACCTTCCTTGCCCTCGATGAACTGGATGTCGTCGACCAGGAGGATGTCCGTCTCCCGGTACCGCCGCTTGAACGCGACCTTGCGGTCGTCGCGGAGGCTGTTGATGAAATCGTTCGTGAATTCCTCGGTGGAGACGTACTTGACCCGCATACCGGGGAACAACCGCTGGGCGTAGTGACCGGCGGCGTGCAGCAGATGGGTCTTGCCGAGACCGGACGCACCCCAGATGAACAGCGGGTTGTATGCCCGGGCCGGGGCTTCGGCGATCGCGACGGCCGCGGCGTGGGCGAAGCGGTTCGACGCGCCGATCACAAAGGTGTCGAAGGTGTATTTCGCGTTGAGGCTGCTGCTGCCCATGGAGGGCGTCTCGGGAGGTGGCGGCTGCGTGAAGTAGGACGGCCACGATTCGCGGACGGCGGTCAGTGCCTCCCGGTCGTCGTCCACTTCCTCGTGGTCGCCGGGCTCGCCGTCGAGCATGTCGTGGTCGCGGGCTGTGGTGTACCTCCGCCGGAGGTGCCCGATGCCTTCGCCGGGAGCCATGCCGTCGCGGGAGGAGCGACCGTCTCGAGGCGAACCACCGTCTCGAGATCCCGCCGGCTCGCGCCGGGCATCGCGGGCGCGGCTCTCTCCGCTGCGGGTATCCCCGGCGCCCCGGTCCTCGGGAAGGCCCTCGAGGGGCAAAGTGTCGCGGGGTTCCGCGTACGGATCCTCCGCGGGGTCGTCGATGCGTTCGCGCGGCTCGACCCGAACGCCCAGTCCTTCCACGCGATGACCCAGGTAGCGGGTGAGCACCCGGAGAATAGGCTCGCGCAGGTCACGCTCGATGGATTGCTGGGCCAACGTGGACGGGACCGACAGCAGCGCGAAACCCTGGGCCAGCGTGATCGGCTTGACCAGCGCAAGCCACGCCTTCTGGCTCTTGGTCAGCACTCCGTCGTCCGCTGTCAGCTCGGCGACGACGTCCGCCCACACATCGGCAAGCGCGTTCGGCTCGTCGTTCACGTAGCTTCCTCCCACAGGTCGACATGATTTCCACACGATTATCCACAGGTGTGGACAACCGGGGGGGACGACCCGGTGGATGTCTGCAGAAGTGGTGCAACTGTGTGCACAGGTGAAGTGGAAGACCTGATTCGAGGGGCCCGTCGGTGTGCCGACGCTTCGTGATCAGTCTGGCACACGAGATCGGCCCCGCGCGGTGGCGCTGTGCGGCGCGTCAGGAGCGACGGCACGCGACCGGCGGCCGCGCGCATCGTCTATGGACGTGCGGCGAATGGGCAAGACGGCCTATGCGCTGCGGGTTCGCTGACGAAGCCATGCGAGAGAGCGTAACCCACCGTGACGTGGGACACAGGGGTGTTCGGGGCCCGACTTTCGACGGATGTGCACCGCACCCGGGACCGCGCGGGCACAGAGACCGCAGTTTGATTTCGCGTCGGAATCCGCGTAGCCTCGAACAGTCACTCATGCAGAAGTGATAGGTCCGTGCTGCACTCATTGCGCACGGGTCGTGCGAAAATCCGTACACGTTAGACCGATGGCGCCTGCCGGCGTCACATATATCTCGAGGAGTGTTGACCGTGGCTAAGGGCAAGCGGACGTTCCAGCCGAACAACCGACGCCGCGCGCGCGTCCACGGCTTCCGTCTCCGGATGCGGACCCGTGCGGGTCGCGCGATCGTGACGGCGCGTCGCCGTAAGGGCCGCGCCGAACTCACCGCCTGATCCCGTAACGGGAGCTCGGGGTGTTACCTGAGCCGTATCGACTGCGGCGCCGCACGGACTTTTCCGATACCGTCCGTCGCGGTCGCCGTCAGGGGCGGCGGGACCTGGTGATTCACGCTCTCGAGCGTGATAGGTCCGAGTTCTTGGTGAGTGTCGACGGTCCCCGTTTCGGGCTCGTCGTGAATAAGGCTGTCGGGCCGGCGGTGATTCGACATCGAGTCGCGCGCCGGCTTCGTCATATCTGTGCCGGTCTCGTCGAGCGAGTACCCGAGAACACCGACCTCGTGCTGCGTGCTCTTCCGGGCTCGGCGACCGCGGATTCGCGGGAACTCGACAAGCAGCTCCGGTCGGGTCTGACCAGGCTCGGACTTCTTCTCGACGCATCTCCCACCGGCGAGGAGCCGTCCTCCAGCGTCCCTGCCGAGAGTGCAGGCGTCCACGCCGATGCCGGGAAGCCCGCATGACCGCCCCGAATGCGAGCGGAAACACCATCCGTTCGGCGCCGGCAAGGGCATTGATCTTCTGTATCGAGCTCTACCGCACGTACGTGTCGCCTACCCGGATGCCGACGTGCCGATTCGTTCCCACCTGCAGCGAATACGCGGTCGAAGCGTTGCGCGCGCGAGGGTTCGTGGTCGGCACGGCGCTCACGTTGGTGCGGCTGCTCAAATGTGCTCCCTGGCATCCTGGAGGATGGGATCCGGTACCCGAGCGGAGTCATCGGTCGTCCCACGTGGGTACCTGACCGGAGCGAAGACCTGAGACCGACGCCTCTCCGTGGCGACATGGACGACCCGAGGAGTACATAGAGCCGTGCTCGACTTCATCTACTATCCCGTGTCCTGGATCCTCTGGGTCTGGCACAAAGCCTTCTCGTTCGTCCTTGCTCCCGACAGCGGCTGGACGTGGGCGTTGTCGGTGGTGTTCCTCGTGTTCACCCTCCGCGCCATCCTGTACAAGCCGTTCGTCAAGCAGGTCCGCACGACCCGGCAGATGCAGGAACTTCAGCCGCAGATCAAGGCGCTTCAGAAGAAGTACTCCAACGACCGGCAACGCCAGGCACTGGAGATGCAGAAGCTCCAGAAGGAACACGGCTTCAACCCCCTGATGGGTTGCCTGCCGGTCCTGCTGCAGGTGCCGGTCTTCATCGGTCTGTTCCACGTGCTGCGGTCCTTCAACCGCACCGGTACCGGCTTCGGCCAGCTCGGCCTGACGCCGGAAGAGAACGCACGTGTCGGCAACTACGCCTTCAGCCCGGAAGATGTCGAATCCTTCCTGAGCGCGCGTCTGTTCGGTGCCCCGATCTCGTCGTGGATCACTCAGCCGATCGCCTCGCTCGAGGCCTTCGCGCCGTTCGGTGACATCCCTTCGCGGTGGCAGATCGCGGCGGTCGCCGTTCCCCTCATGATCGTGGCCGGTATCGCCACGCACTTCAACGCCCGCGCTTCCGTCGCCCGCCAGAGCACTCAGGCTGCCGCGAACCCGCAAGCCGCGATCATGAACAAGCTCGCGCTCTACGTGTTCCCGCTCGGTGTGCTCGTCGGTGGTCCGTTCCTCCCGATCGCCATCATCTTGTACTGGGTGAGCAACAACGTGTGGACGTACGGCCAGCAGCATCTCGTCTTCCGGAAGATCGATCAGGAAGAAGAAGAGAAGCGGGCAGCGGCGCTCGCACGCCGCAACGAGAACGCCCCGAAGCCGGGTGCCCGTCCGAACAAGGCGAAGAAGAAGAAGGGCGCCGTCGCTGCGGCGGAGAGTGCTCCTGCCGACGGTGCGGCCACCGACGTGACGCCCGAGGTCTCGCTGACCAAGGACGTAGACGCTCAGGCGAACGGCAACTCGACGCCCACGTCCGGTCCCGGATCATCGGCCCCGAAGCCGGGTAGCCGTCCCAAGAACTCCAAGCGCAAGCGGCGCTGACCGAAGTAGAAGAGAGCTGATCATGGCCAGTGACCTGGACAAGGCACAGGAGGACATCGAGGTGACCGGCGAGGCGCGCGAGCCTGAACTCGACACCGACGTGGTCGACGACGAGGACTTGATCGAAGAGGGGGAAATCGCCGGCGACTATCTCGAACAGTTGCTCGACGTGCTCGACTTCGACGGCGACATCGACCTCGACGTCGAGGGTGACCGGGCCGTCGTGAGCATCGACGGCGGCAAGGATCTGAGCAAGCTCGTCGGAACCAACGGTGACGTTCTCGACGCCCTCCAGGAGCTCACACGTCTCGCCGTGCAGCAGGCCACCGGGGAACGCAGCAAGCTCATGCTGGACATCGCGGGCTGGCGTGCGGGCAAGCGCGCCGAGCTGACCGAGCTGGGTACCTCCGCTGCGAAGCGGGTCCTGGCCGGCGGCGGTCGTGAGGAACTTGCCCCGATGACTCCCTTCGAACGCAAGATCGTGCACGATGCGGTCGCGAAGGTCGACGGGGTCTCCAGCGAGAGCGAAGGCGCCGAACCGCATCGGCGCGTTGTGATCGTGCAGGATTGAGCCGTCCGCTTTCGGCTCGAAGAGGGACCCTGAACACTCGGGGTCCCTCTTTTTATTCGATGGAGGCCAGCGGGACCGGCACCGCCGGCACGCCGTCGGCACGAGAGGATGTTTCACGTGGAACAAGACGAGGCAGGATTGCTGGCCACTGCCCAGCAGATCTTCGGCGAGAGATTCGAGCTTGCCGAGCGTTACCATCGCTCACTGTCGGTCGACGGAGTCGAGCGCGGACTGATCGGTCCGCGTGAAGTGTCCCGACTGTGGGAGCGTCACATCTTGAATTGCGCGGTGTTGGGCGAACTCATCCAGGAGGACGAGGCCGTCGTCGATGTCGGCAGCGGAGCGGGCTTGCCGGGTATTCCGCTGGCGATCGCTCGACCCGACCTGAGAATCACACTCGTCGAGCCGCTCTTGCGACGCACGGTCTATCTGGCGGAATTTGTGGAAGCCAACGGTCTCGACAATGTCTTGGTGGTGCGAGGCCGCGCGGAACAGCCGAGTGTGCTTCAGGAAGCCGGCGGAGCCGACGTGGTCACGTCGCGGGCGGTCGCGCCGCTCGCGAAACTCGCCAAGTGGTCCCTCCCCCTGATCCACGAAGGCGGCCGCATGCTCGCGTTGAAAGGTTCCTCGGCGCACGAGGAGATCGAGCGAGACCGAGACGAGCTTGCCCGCCTCGGTGCCGGCAATCTCGAGGTGCTCGAGTGCGGCCGCGATGCGCTTCCGGTTCCGACACTCGTCGTGAAAGCGGAGCGCATGCCACGTCCTTCGCGGCGGAGAAAGAACAAGTAACTGTTCCACGTGAAACGAGCCCCTCACTCCCCTCGCGGAGTCGAGGGGCTTGTTTTGTTCGGGCCGGCGCCGGACATCTCGAGTACCGATCGACCGGGATACCTCTCGAGCTCGAGGCAGTCTCTCGAGTACTGAGTGGCATCCGGAAAAGTTCGGACGGTGTCAAGGGTCGATTTTGTTTCCGTGCGGGCGGGTACCGGAGACCCCTTCTCTTTTCGTCACTGTGACGCCAGATGTGGGACCGTGCCGTGTAAAAGTGGCTCCGGATGAGGGAAATGCTGTGGCACAACGTCTTACGGCGAAGGAATTTCAAATACGTTGCGCAACAAGATGTTCAGATACTCGGAAGTAAGCAGTACCGGTATCTCAGCGACCCGAGCGACACGTGTCGTAGTTTCACGTGAAACATTCCCCACTCCCCCCGGCTCGCAATGTTCCACGTGAAACAAAGAAGCGTTGTTTCACGTGGAACGTCCTGCGGTGTGATCGCGCGGCAGCCACATAGAATGCGGGTGGAATACTGAACCGACCGAGGAAGTGGACGTGAGTCGACGCGTCGAAGCCACGACCAATTCTTCGGACATGCCTCGCCTCCTCGTTGCTCGAACAGGCCGCGTCCCGTGCGCCGTGTCCCCGGAGCGAAGAGGATGTAGCGTGCGGACCGTGCGGATCAAACGTTTAAGGAGCGTTCTATGACGGGTGGATCTGAATCCGCTGTTTCACGTGAAACCGAGGCGATGAACGACGAGTTCTCACCCGTCCCCTTCGATGGGTTTTCCGCGATGGATACGCCGATCGGCGCTGCGGCACATCGCGCGAGTCAGGTGCTCCACCCGAGCGATGCGATTGCTCTCCCGAAGCCGCACGAGCGCCGCGTGTTCACGATCGCGAATCAGAAGGGTGGGGTCGGCAAAACCACGACCGCGGTCAACCTCGCCGCCGCGCTGGCGGTCCAGGGTCTGACGGTGCTCGTCGTCGACCTCGACCCTCAAGGCAACGCGAGTACCGCGCTGGGAGTACCTCATCACTCCGGCGTTCCGTCGAGTTACGAAATCCTCCTGGGCGAGGTCCGCGCCGTCGACGCCGTCCAGCAGAGTCCCCACAGCGAGCGCCTCTTCTGCATCCCGGCGACCATCGACTTGGCAGGCGCCGAGATCGAACTCGTGTCGATGGTGGCTCGCGAAAACCGTCTCCGGAACGCACTCACGAAGGACGCGCTCGGGCCGCGCGAGTACGACTACGTCATCATCGACTGCCCGCCGTCACTGGGCCTGCTGACGGTGAACGCTCTTGTCGCAGCCAAGGAAGTGCTCATCCCGATTCAGTGTGAGTACTACGCCCTCGAAGGTGTCGGGCAGTTGCTGCGCAATATCGAACTCGTGCAGTCGCACCTCAACCCCGACCTTCATGTCTCGACGGTGTTGCTCACGATGTACGACGGCCGCACGAAGCTTGCCGATCAGGTCGCCTCCGAGGTGCGCGCACACTTCGGGTCCGCGGTGCTGCGGTCCGTCATCCCCCGGAGCGTGAAGGTTTCCGAAGCTCCCGGCTACGGGATGACAGTTCTCGACTACGATCCGGGATCGCGCGGCGCGATGAGTTACCTCGATGCGGGTCGCGAGCTGGCGGCACGCGGGATACAGAAGAAGCAGGGGAACGAATGAGTGCGACACGCAAGGGCGGGCTCGGACGAGGCTTGGCTGCTCTCATCCCGACCGGTCCACCGGTAACTGCGCCGGCCACGACAGCGCCCACCTCGACGACCACCACCTCCACGACCACCGAATCGACGACCAGCGCATCGGCACCGGCCGCTCCCGCGCCGCCCGTGAAGCCTGCCCCCAGTCGACGTGCCGGTGCGTCACCGGGAATGTCCTCGTCGCCGTCCGGACTCGGATCCGCCGCAGCGGACCTCATCATTGGCGACGGGAAGCCTGCCTCTCCCGAATCCACGGCGCCGGACACGGAAGGCGACGAGGGTGCGTCCGCCGAGGTCGATCAGGGTCAACTCCCCTCTCCCGCCGGGGCGGTGTACCTCGAGATCCCGATCGACCGAATCGACCGGAACCCGAAGCAGCCCCGTCAGGTCTTCGACGAAGAGGCACTGACCGAACTCGTCCACTCGATCCGAGAGTTCGGCCTGATGCAGCCGATCGTGGTGCGGCGAGCCGACGATGACCGCTTCCAGATCATCATGGGCGAGCGCCGGTGGCGGGCCTCCCAGGAAGCGGGACTCGACACGATCGCCGCGATCGTCCGGGACACCGACGATCACGCGATGCTGCGCGATGCTCTGCTCGAGAACATCCACCGTGTGCAACTCAACCCCCTCGAAGAGGCGGCCGCGTATCAGCAGTTGCTCGAGGAGTTCGAGGTCACCCACGAGGAACTGGCGACACGCCTCGGACGCTCGCGCCCGGTCATCACGAACATGATCCGGTTGCTCAAGCTGCCCATCCCTGTCCAGCGGCGGGTCGCTGCGGGCGTGCTGAGCGCGGGTCACGCGCGCGCCCTGCTCGCGCTCGAAGCCGGTGCCGACGCTCAGGAAGCACTCGCGATGCGGATCGTCGCCGAAGGGATGTCGGTACGCGCGACCGAGGAAGCGGTCATGCTCGCGAACCGCAGTGGTGCTCCCACGCCGTCGCCATCCTCGAAGCGGAAGCCCATCCAGATGCCGGGGTTGCAGGATGTCGCCGAGCGTCTGTCCAACTCCTTCGACACCCGCGTGACTGTGAGTCTGGGGAAGCGCAAAGGCAAGATCGTAGTCGAATTCGGGTCTGTGGACGATCTCGAACGTATCGTGACCATGATGCAGACCGACCGTGAGGTCGGCGCGGATCCGACCGATCGGGCCCGCCAGTCTTGACTTCCCGAGGGGGGTCGGACAAAAGTCTGTGAGAGAAAGACGTGGAGGCGAAGGTATCCCGTGTCGACGCGAGTCACGCCGCTGTCCTTGAGTGCGATCGAGCAGTTGCCTGCGCACCCGAGGCGGTGTGTGTTCTGGGAAATGGATCCGGCGCCCGCCGGTGATGCCCGCAACTTCTGCGATCCCGAATTCGAGAAAGAAGCGTGGCTGTCCATGGTCATGCTCGAGTGGGGGTCGTGCGCACAGGTCGCCACGTTCGGGGACACCGACGACAAAGTGGCAGGGGTGGCGTTCTACGCGCCACCTAACATGGTTCCCCGGGCGCGACTCTTCCCGACCTCACCCGTCAGCGCCGACGCGATTCTGCTCACCACGATGCGCATCGAGCCTCACGCGTCCGACCTGGATGTGGGTGCCGATCTCATCCGCGCCGTCGTGACCGATCTGGTCCGCCGCAACGTCCGGGCGCTCGAAGCGTTCGGGGTGCGTCCGCAGGAGGACGACAGGCCGTCGGCGGGAGACGTGCCCAGCACCACCTCCGCGCGGGAATGCTCCCCTGCCGAATGCATGATCGGCGCCGACTTTCTCGAGGACATGGGCTTCGAGGTGGTCGCCCCGCATCCTCGCTTCCCCCGATTGCGGCTCGAACTCGACCGCGACCACGGATGGAAGGAAGAGGTGGAAGCGGCTCTCGAGCGCCTGATCGAAGCGGCCTCACTGACCGTGGAGGATGTCACCGGGCGCACCGCGGTGGGTGTGCCGTAAAGGTGCCGGCGACCGCGGTGCCGAGTCCCCGGCAGCGAGTCAGCGAGTTTCGGTGATGGAGAGTTCCTCGGCCAGCAGTTCGGCGAACGTGTAGGTACCGGTGGGCTGATCGTCCTGCCCGAGCAGATACAGGCGCTTCACTGCGACCAGGATTGCCTCGGCAATGACGTCACGGGTGCGCGGGTCGGCGAGCAGTGATGCGTCGTGCTCGTTGGTGAGGTAACCGAGATCGATCTGCACGGTGGGCATATTCGTCAGGCGCAGCAGGTCCCAGGTGCGCCCGTGGCTGCGGCAGTCCTGCAGCGAGGTTCGTGCGACGATCTCGCGCTGGATGAACCCGGTCAGTACCTGACCGATCATGGATTCGGAACCGTGCGAGTTGCCGTAGTGGAAGCTGGCGATGCCACTCGCGTGCGGGTTCGAACTCGAATCGCAGCGCAGCGAGATCATGAGATCGGCACCGAACGCGTTGGAGGTGCCGGCGCGTTCGACGTCGGTCGGATCCGCGTGGTACGGGCGCGAGAGGAACGTCTCCATGCCGGTCGCGGCCATGCGGCCCTCGAGGCGGCGCGCAAGATCCCACAGGATGTCGGCTTCCGAGATGGGCCCGTGCGCGCTCGGCACGATGATGCCGTGGTGGGTGCCGCCCAGACCGGGATCGATGACGATGCGCTTACCGCTCAGCTGGGGGCCCGACCGTCGTACGATCTCCTCCTCGCTGATGGCGTGAGGCGATCCGCCCGACACCCGGGTACCGAGCAACTCGAGTGCCCGCAACGTTTCGGGTCCACAGATTCCGTCCGCGGCGAGACCGATCTCGCGCTGGAACGAGCTGAGTCCTTCGTGGGTCTTCTGGCCGAAGTAGCCGTCGACGCGGTCCACGTAGAACCCCAGGTCCTGCAGCCGGGTCTGCAGCGCCGCCACGTCGTCGCCGTACACCGGCGCCGACAGCTGGTACATCAAGGTTCGGGCGCCGAGCCGATACGACGCCTCCTTGAGGGAGCGGTACGTGGCCGCGCCGACGATCCCGTCGACGAGCAGACCGCGCTGCTGCTGGAAGGCGCGCACGGCGCCGTCGAGTTCGCGGTCGAAAACGACGTCGGACCCCATCCAGCTGTCGGAGGAGTCGGGACGGGCGTGCAGGAAACCCAGACCGGCCAGAGTGCTCCGAATCTCGGCGACTGCCGGGCCGTGGTCGCCGTGACGAAGAGGGCGCATGCGTTGGGCCTTTCCGTGCTGACCGGATTGCGCCCGGCACGGGGCAGGGCAGCATCGAACGGAATTATCTCAGATGCGCCGGGAGCCGGGGCCCGGGGCGGCGCATCCGAGAATCGATCCTCGGGACCGTACTACAGGACGTCCGCGAGGTCCCGAAGCAACGCCGCCTTACCCTTCGCCCCCACGATCGTCTTCACGGGCTTGCCGCCGGAGAACAGGATCATGGTGGGGATGGACATGACCTGGTAGTCGCGGGCCGCCGACGGGTTCGCGTCGATGTCGAGCTTGGCGATCGTCAGCTTGTCGCCGTGCTCACCCGCGATCTCCTCGAGAACCGGAGCAACCATCTTGCACGGACCGCACCACGTGGCCCAGAAGTCGACGAGCACGGGCTTGTCGGCCTGCAGCACATCCTCGACGAACGAGGAATCGGTGATGGTGACGGTGTTGGTGTCCTTGACGGCCACGGCTATCTCCTTGTGTCGCGTGTTATCGGGGGGTGGGTG
>NZ_JAXION010000007.1:0-60954 GCF_049311045.1 Rhodococcus sp. 7Tela_A2
GTCGCCGAATCCATCCCGTGCGCCTCGGCGAGCACCCCGAGTTCGACCAGCTCACGCGGCCCGAACTGCTCCGCCGACGCCTTGTATCCCAGCTTCAGTTCCTGTGCCACCGAAATCCTCCGACCGTCGTAGTGCAACTTCCCCCGAGTATGCCCCTCCGGTCGAGACCGGTGCGGTGCCCGAAACGCCCCGTGGAAGCCGAATGCCGGTCAGGCGGCGCGGTGAGGCGGTGCGGGAAAGCGCGAGGATCCCGTCAACCCTGGCGTCGAAGCCCGGAGCCTGCACTCCCGGTTGCTGCACACCGCGACTCGAGGCGAGCCGTACGGCACGGGCAGCGTCGCCGGAGCGAGACAACGGTCGATGGGAACATGCTGTGGTAGCAAGCTTTACGGCGAGCACGCTGTGCGACAGCGAGAAAGGGCCGGCGTCCGGGCCGCGAGGTTGCCGCCCGGTACGACCCGAGACGATCAGGAGGAACTGGGGTGCTCGTGCCGCTCGGCACCGCGCTGTTTCCTTCGCACCCAGTCGTTCGGCGAGCACCGCCGTATCGACGGCTTGGCGATTTCGAGCCTCGCGGAACATTCCAATCCGGCGCCGCGGAAGCCGCTGGTGCGCAACGATGGAGCACGTGGGCAGCGTCGAACGAGTATCGATCACCGCGTCCGGGCCGGGCCGCGCGTATCGCGGGGCACCCTGGTGGGCAGTGGCTTCGGCCGTGCTCGCCCCGGTTGCACTGACCGCGGGCTGGGTTGTCGCGGGCACGGTACAACCCCCGGAGTACAGCGCTGTGCGGCAGAGCCTGAGTGCGCTCGCCGGGCACGGTGGAGCCGAACGCTGGATCATGACGACATCGCTGTTCGTGCTCGGCGCGTGCCATGTGATCACTGCGCTCGGACTGAGTGCCTTGCGTCCCTCCGCACGACTGGTCCTCGGCGGCGCGGGGATCTCCGGGATCGCTCTCGCGGCACTTCCGCAACCGGCGAACGGGTCTGCCACGTCGCACGTGGTCAGTGTCGTCGTCGGCTCGATCCTGATCGCGACATTCCCCGCGTTCGTCGGGTCTCGCAGCCGTCCGCGGTCGTTCGCATTGAGCGTCCGCGGATCGGCGATCGCGACCGCGGTGTTCGTGGCCCTGACCGTGGCGTTCCTGATCTCGGCGCAGGGCGGGCAGTATTTCGGGTTGGTCGAGCGGGTGGGCTTGACGCCCGAGACGATATGGCCCCTTGTCGTCGTCCTCGCCTTGCGGCGTAGTGCGCGCCAGGATGCAGGCACCTAGAGCGACCGGAAGCCGCCTCGACCCTGTTCCGGGGTCTCCGTAGACTCCGAGCAGTGACGCCGCTGGAGTTGTTTCTCGTTGCCCTCGCCGGACTCGGCGCCGGTGCGATCAACTCGCTGGTCGGCTCCGGAACCCTCATCACCTTCCCGACCCTCGTTGCGTTCGGCGTGCCGCCCGTCACCGCGACGATGTCGAACGCGATCGGACTCGTCGCGGGCGGTGTGTCGGGAACGTGGGGTTATCGGCGCGAGTTACGCGGCCAGTGGCCGACGTTGCGATGGCAGATCCCCGCGTCGGTCAGCGGCGCGCTGATCGGGTCGTGGCTTCTGCTGCATCTGCCGGAGACGGTGTTCGAGACCGTCGTTCCGGTCCTGCTGGTCCTGGCACTCGTCCTCGTCGTGCTGCAACCGCAGATCCAGAAGTGGGTACTGCGGCGAACCGACGCCGACCCGGAAGCCCGGATCGGTCCGGTGCGGATGAGTCTGCTCGTGGCGGGCACTTTCGCTGTCGGCATCTACGGCGGATACTTCACCGCCGCGCAGGGAATTCTGCTGATGGGCTTGTTCGGCGCTCTGCTCACCGAACACATCCAACGGCAGAACGCCGCGAAGAATCTGCTCTCGCTGCTGGTGAACATCGTCGCGGCCACCGCATACATTCTCGTGGCGTTCGAGCGCATCGACTGGACGGTGGTCGTATTGATCGCCGTGGGTTCGCTGATCGGCGGAGACCTCGGTGCCCGGTACGGTCGGCGTATGTCCCCCACCGTGTTACGGGCGGTCATCGTCGCTGTGGGGCTCATCGGCCTGTACCGGTTGCTCGCCTGAGGCAGAGGCCTGGTCGCGGGGATCAGCGCAACGTCAGCGGTATCCCCGCCACGACGAGCGTGACACTGTCCGAGACTGCCGCCACCGCGGCATTGAGACGCCCGAGAGTGTCGCGGAACAGCCGTCCCGAGGCACTGGCCGGGACCACACCACTGCCCACCTCGTTGCTCACGGCGACCACCGGCACCCGGCATCGCCGCCACGCGTCGAGGAGTTCGGCGATGTCGGCGTCGACCGCCCCCATGTCGCCGCCGTTCCATACGTCGTGCAGATCCATTCGTGCGGTGAGCCAGGTGCCGAGGCAGTCGACCAACAGCGGATCGGTAGCCGCGCGCAGCACGCCGCTCACATCGGATGTCTCCACCGTCGACCACGATTCGGGCCGCCGCTCGCGATGCAGGGCAACCCGTTGCGCCCATTCCTCGTCGCCTGCGCGGGTCCCGCCGGTCGCGACGTAGGTGACGGCGGCGTGCGAAGCGAACAGTTCTTCCGCGTGCCGTGACTTTCCGGAGCGCACGCCCCCGAGCACCAGGGTCCGGTGCGGCGGCGCGGTGGCGTCCCCCACGCGCACCTCCTCGCCGTCGATACCGGGCCTGGCCCCATACTCCCGCAACCGCTCGCGCAGGGCGGTGATCGGCGGGTTGTGGTGGCCGAGGTGCACCGCCACCACGTCCGTCGCGTCGGTCACGGCATCGCACCTGCGCAGAGCCGCGACGGTGTCCCGGAATTCGGGCAGTCCGTGGTGCCCTTGCCCCAACTCCGATCGGTCACCGAATGTTTCTTCGAGGAACACGGCATCGAACCGCGCACCGCGCACCGCGTCGAACCAGCCGTCCGGGAGCGGGCCGGTGTCGCACGCCCACAGGATGCGGGAACCGTCCGGACCGGTGACGTCGTAGAGCACCGCATCACCGTCGCGGAACACGTGATGTCGTGCGGGAAGAACCCGCACCGCATACCCGCCGACGGTGAGCGCGTCGCCCGCCCGGACCGGTACGAAGCGCACCGGATCGTCCGGGCCCGCCCACTGCCGGCACGTGTCGACCGCGTCCGCCGGTCCCACGACCTCGAGCACGTGACCCGCATCGACCCACGAGCGGAACAACAGTGCCTGCGGCCCGAGGTGGTCGGTGTGCGCGTGGGTGAGCAGGATGTGACGCACACCCGCCAAGGTCCTGCCGAAACGTACTGCGGCGCGGGGAGCTTCGGGTCCGCAGTCGAGCATGAGCACGTCGTCGATGAGCGCGGCCGTTTGGCCGCGGATCTCACCGCGGCGTGCGGCATCCGTGCAGGACTCGCAGGCACAGAAAGGATTCGGCCAGCCGTCCGCGGCACCGGTGCCCAGCAGCAGTACGTCCATCATGCGTCCTTCCACGGATCACGAAGCGGGAGAACGGCGCGGCCGGCCGGACGGTCGAGGACCTCGACCCGCGCCCCGTAGACCTGGCCGATCCGGTCGACCGTGAGCACCTCGGCGGGCGGCCCGTCGGCGACGACCCGGCCGCGGTCGAGAAGGACGAGCCTGTCACCGTACTGCGCCGCCGAGGTCAGATCGTGCATGGCTGCGATCACCGTCAGCTCGCCTTCGGTGCGCATGGAGTCCACGAGTTCGAGTACCTGCTGTTGGTGCCCGATGTCGAGCGCGCTGGTGGGTTCGTCGAGCAGCAGCACCTGTGGTTCCTGTGCCAGTGCGCGAGCGAGGACCACGCGCTGGAGTTCACCCCCGGACAGATCCGTCGCGAATCGGCGTGTGAACGGCTCGAGTTCGAGGCGCTCGATGACCCGGTCCACCACCGCGCGGTCGTGTCCCGTTTCCGAGCCGAACCGTGCGATGTGCGGTGTGCGGCCGAGCCGGACGAGTTCTTCGACGGTGACACCCTCGGGAACCACGGGGCGCTGGGGCATCAGCGCGACCGCGCGCGCCGTTGCGCGCCGGCCGCCCCGGCCGGGCGTCACGGACGCCACCCGCACGTGCCCCGTCGAGGGAACGAGTCCCGCGAGAACGTGCAACAACGTGGTCTTACCGGACCCGTTGGGTCCGACGAGCGACACCCACGCGCCCGTCGCCACGGTGAGATCGACGTCGTGGAGCACGTCCACGCCGCCGCGTGCAGCCCCGACACCGCGGCACGTGACGGCGGTGGACGCGAGCGATTCGAGATCGGCGGGCATCATGCACCTCGGCTTCGTCTGAGTACGACGAGGAAGAACGGCGCACCGATCGCGGCGGTGACCACGCCGATGGGCAGTTCCGACGGCGACATGACGCTGCGGGCGAGCACATCGGCGAGGACGAGGAACGTCGCCCCGACCATCAATGACAACGGCAGCAGCATGCGGTGACCGGGGCCGACGAGCAACCGGACCGCGTGCGGCACCACGATGCCGACGAACCCGATCAGTCCGCTCGCCGACACCACGGCGGCGGTGCCGAGTGTCGCCACGCAGACCAACAACAGCCGGACACGAGCCGGATGGATCCCGAGGCTGGCGGCCTCGACGTCGCCGACCGCCATGACGTCGAGGGTGCGCCGGTGCAGCGCGATGACGGCGACCGCGACCACCACGTACGGCAGGACGACGACGACATCGGACCACCCGTCGGTGGACAACCGCCCGAGCATCCAGGAGTACACCTGACGCAAGGTGTCGTCGTGCAGTTGCATGAAGAACGTCTGGATGGCATTCGCGAACGCCGCGACCGCCACGCCCGCGAGGATGATGACGACTTCGGAACGCACCCCGCCGACCGAGCGGCCGAGGGCATACGTCGCACCGACCGCCAGCAGGCCGCCGGCGAACGCTGCGATCGGAACCCCGGCAAACCCTGCGGCGCCTCCGACCACGATCGCGAGTGTCGCGCCGAGGCCCGCCCCGCTCGACACCCCGAGCAGGTAGGGGTCGGCCAGGGGATTGCGGAAGACGCCCTGGTACGCCGCTCCGGCGACGGCGAGCATGGCTCCGACGAGAACCCCCAGCACCACGCGCGGCATGCGGATGTTCCAGAGGATCGCCTGTTGCCGCGTCGAGAGCCCGGAATCGACGTCGACGAACGGCAACCGGTCGGCGATGTCGAGAAGGACCGCCTGTGGCGTGAGTCCCGCCGGACCGACGAGGATGCTCACCAGCATGGCGGCGAGGAGAACGACCGCCGCGCCACCCAGCACGAGGGCGCGACGACGCGGGGTCGTGATCAAGACGCGGGCTGGGCCGCTGGGATCCCGGTGACGATCCGGGCGACATCCCGCATCAAGTCCACGACGCGCGGCCCCCAGCGGCTGGCGATGTCCTCGTCGAGGACGTAGACGTGCCCGTCACGGACCGCCGTGAGCTCGCCCCATCCTGCTCGCTCCGCCACATTCTCGGGCGTGACGCCGCAGCACTGGCCGTCGGCGAGGAAGACGATGTCGGGGTTCTCTTCGAGGATGAACTCGGCCGACAGTTGCGGATACCCGTTGCCGCCGGTCGCGATCGAGGTGAGACCGAGCATGGAAAAGATCTCGCCGATGTAGGTGTCGTCTGTGACGGAGTAGTAGGTGTTGTCGAGTTCGTGGTAATAGCGAAGCGGGACTTGACGTTCGGGCAGTCCGGCGAGGATCTCGTCGACCTCGCTCCTCATCTGCGCGACCAGTTCGGCCGCGTCTGCGACGTGCCCGGTGGCCGCACCGACCTGCTCGAGCTGGGCGTAGGTGTCGTCGAGGGTGAGCGCCGCGGGCAGAATCAGGGTCTCGACGCCGGCCTGCTCGAGTCCGGCGACGAGATCCGCGGTGTCCGCGTTGGCGACCACCAGATCGGGTTCGTAACCGAGGATCGCCTCGACGTTCGGGGTGTACCCGGACAGATCGGTGACCGGTACGCCGGCCGGATGGTCGGATTGGTCGTCGACGGCGATCACCTGGTCGCCGGCGCCGACGGCGTACAGCATTTCGGTGCTGACGGGACTCAGGGACACGATCGCCTGGGGACTTCCGGCTCCGGCGGTGTCGTGGTTGTCATGGTTGGCGGCGTCGTCGGCGCCGCACGCCGTGGCCAGCAGAGCGCACGCGGTGATTCCGGCAGCGAGCAGCCGGTGGGATACGAGGGGCACAGCCATCCTCCGTAACTCGGAGGACGAAAACAGTACGGCTGCAACATCGTCAGTTGCGGCACGAGACCGTCCTTCGTCCGAGGACCAGTACGTGCCCGCTGCGCCGGCTGACCTGGCTTCCCCGGCACGATCGCCGGAGTTCACAGTTGCGGGGACAGCGCCGGATTTTCACCGGCTTCACCGTAACGCTGCGGGTGCCCTGCCCGACTGGCAGAGAACCCGCAGCGTAACCCACAGCGTTTCCGGGCCGGAAGAGTGCTCTCGGGTCAGGAGAGCGCCTGCTCGAGGTCTTCGAGCAGATCCTCGGGGTCTTCGAGTCCCACCGAGAGGCGCACGACCCCGTCGGACAGGCCGATCGCGGCGCGCCCCTCCGGGCCCATCGCCCGGTGGGTGGTGGTCGCGGGGTGGGTGATGAGGGACTTGGAATCGCCGAGGTTGTTCGAGATGTCCACGATGCGCAGCTTGTTGAGCAGCTCGAACGCGCGCTTCTTGCCTTCGCCCTCGGGAGCGTCGAGCTCGAACGTGAGGATCGTGCCACCGCCACTCATCTGCGACCGCGCGAGGTCGTGCTGCGGATGCGACTCCAGGTACGGGTACTTGACCCAGCGCACCTTGTCCTGCGTCTCGAGGAACTGGCCCAGGCGCAGCGCCGAATCGACCGCGGCGCGCACCCGGACCGGCATCGTTTCCAGACCTTTGAGCAGCGTCCACGCATTGAACGGGCTCAGCGCCGGACCGGTGTGACGAATGAGCTTCTGCACGGGTCCGTCGATGTAGTCCGCGGGTCCGAGGATGGCACCGCCGAGCACTCTGCCCTGGCCGTCGATGTGCTTGGTGCCCGAGTAGACCACGATGTCGGCACCGAGATCGATGCTGCGTTGCAGGAGAGGAGTGGCGAATACGTTGTCCAGCACCACTTTTGCCCCGGCAGCGTGCGCCATCTCGGAGACGGCCCGCACGTCGACGAGGGTCTGCATCGGGTTCGAGGGAGTCTCGAAGAACACCGCGGTCGTGGGGACGGACAATGCCTGTTCCCACTGATCGAGGTCTTCGCCGTCGACGAACACCGTCTCCACACCCCATCGGGGCAGGATCTCGTTGCACACGACGAAGCAGGATCCGAAAAGGCTGCGGGCGGCGACGAGCCGATCCCCCTTGCCCAGAAGAGCCGCGAGTGCGGTGAAAACCGCGGACATACCCGACGCCGTGGCGTAGGCGCCTTCGGCACCGTCGAGCAGTCGTAGCCGCTCCTCGAACATCTTCACAGTCGGGTTGCCGTACCGCGAGTACACGAAGTGGTCGACCTCGCCGGTGAACGCCGCTTCGGCGGCCTCCGCCGATTCGTACACGAATCCGGAGTTGAGGTAGAGCGCCTCGGACGTCTCCTCGAACCCGGAACGCAGGGTGCCACCCCGCACGCCCAGCGTGGCAGGACGCACGTTGTCGGGAAGCCGGCGCTCGAATGCGCCGCCCTTGGGGATGGAGCTCACGATTGCCTCCACGGCAGGCCCACTGCCCGCCAGCCCTGAGCTCCGCGATGCCCGTCGGCGTCGAGCGCTCCCTCGAATCCGTCGAGGATGTTGTACGCGGGGGTCACGCCCGCCGCGGTAGCCGCCTCGGCGGCACCTATCGAGCGTTGCCCCGAGCGACACAGGAATATCACCGGACCGCCGGAGACGCCGGCTTTCGCCAGGTCGTCCACGAACGTTCGGTTCGGGGCACCGTCGGGATAGCGAACCCATTCGACGAAGACGGTTCGGCGGCCGATGGGCGAGGTCTCGGGGACCCCGACGTACTTCCACTCGGCGTCGGTACGAACATCGACGAGCACGGCATCCGGGTTTTCCCGCAGGAGCTCCCAAGCTTCCTGCGGCGTTATATCACCTGCGTAGCTCACCACGACATGTTTTCACAGGTCACGGCGTGGCGCGCAAGCGGGAGGCTGTCAGAACTCGCAGACCCGCCACACCGAGTCGACCTGGACGACCTGCCAGGTCTCGATCCGGGACTCACCGTCGACGGTCGCGCGGACGTCGACCGTCGCGCGGTCACCTTCCACGGCGACGTCCTGGGTCGCCTGCAACTCCACAGTGCCCTCGACGTCGGAGAGCGGCGCCTCCGCCTCCGGCAGCTCTTCGCAGCGCAGACGCGCGAGAATGTCCCGGTCGTTCTCGTTGTGAGCCCTGACGTAGTCCGCCACCGTGCGATTGATCCGTTCGTCCACGCTCAGCTCGTCCTGCGCGGGCGAGAGCAGTTGCGCACCCATCACGGCCAGAATGAGCAGCACGACAACCAGCAGTGCCCCCATGAACGGCCAGGGTGTACCGCTGGCGGGTTCGTCGGCCGAGGGATCGGGATCGGGTGCTTGACGCTGTGCCATATGGGCGATCCTATCCCCGACCAGGTCGGAGCCGGTCACGGCGCATTTGCCGAATAAACCCTCTCGAGGTAGGAATTGTGACGTGGCCACTACTCAGCTCGTTCGACGCCTCGCCGTCGACCTGTGTCGCATGAGTGCCCACATGTGTTGTCGCTGAAGCGATTCTCTCGACGGTTCTCTCATTCTTCTCACACCGTCCTTCCCCGCGCCCTGCGCCCCGCCCGCTGAGGGCAGCCTTAATTTAAGCTGGGTATGTCCGTCCGCTCACCGAAGAGGTAGTTGATCCCCTGATGACCGATCAGACTCGTCCCCTTCGCGTCGCGATCGTCGGTGCCGGTCCCGCCGGTATCTACGCCGCCGATGCGCTCATGAAGTCCGACACCGCGCAGGATCCGGGAGTCAGCATCGACCTGTTCGAACGGATGCCTGCACCGTTCGGTCTGATCCGCTACGGAGTCGCGCCGGACCACCCGCGCATCAAGGGCATCGTCACGGCCCTGCACAAGGTGCTCGACAAGCCGAACATCCGGCTTCTCGGCAACCTCGACTACGGGACCGACTTCACGCTCGACGACCTGAACCGCTTCTACGACGCGGTGATCTTCTCGACCGGTGCCAACGCCGACCGCGCGCTGAACATCCCCGGCATCGACCTCGACGGCAGTTACGGCGCCGCCGACTTCGTGTCCTGGTACGACGGCCATCCGGACGTGCCGCGCGAGTGGCCGCTCGAGGCCGAGAAGGTCGCCGTCCTCGGCGTCGGAAACGTCGCGCTCGACGTTGCGCGTGTGCTCGCCAAGACGGGCGACGAACTGCTGCCGACCGAGATCCCGCCGAACGTCTACGAGGGCCTCAAGAACAACAAGGCCGTCGAGGTGCACGTCTTCGGGCGTCGCGGTCCGGCCCAGGCCAAGTTCACGCCCCTCGAACTGCGCGAACTCGATCACTCCCCGACCATCGAAGTGATCGTGGACCCGGAGGACATCGACTACGACCAGGGCTCCGAGCAGGCGCGCCGCGCGTCCAAGCAGGTCGACATGGTCGCCAACACGCTGCAGGACTGGGCGATCCGCGACGTGGGCAACCGTCCGCACAAGTTGTTCCTCCACTTCTTCGAGTCTCCGCACGAGATCCTCGGGGAGGACGGCAAGGTCGTGGGCCTGCGTACCGAGCGCACCGAACTCGACGGCACCGGCAACGTTCGCGGGACCGGCAAGTACCGCGATTGGGACGTCCAGGCCGTCTACCGCGCCGTCGGTTACCTGTCGCAGAACATCGCTCAGCTGCCGTTCGACGAGCAGGCGGGCACCGTGCCCAACGAAGCCGGTCGCGTCCTCGGCGACGAGTCCGTCGAGGGCCCGGAGCGGTTCATGCCGCACACCTACGTCACCGGCTGGATCAAGCGCGGCCCCGTCGGCCTGATCGGCCACACGAAGGGCGACGCGAACGAGACGGTCGCGAACCTGCTCGAGGATCGCTCGGCGGGCCGCCTGAACTCTCCCGAGGAGCCGTCCGAGGATGCCGTCGTGCAGTTCCTCGAAGGCAAGCAGCTGCCGTACACCACGTGGCAGGGCTGGTACCGGCTCGATGCGCACGAGCGCAGCCTCGGCGAAGCCGAAGGCCGTGAGCGCGTCAAGGTCGTCGAACGCGAGGACATGTTCCGCGCGTCGGAGCCGCACAAGGCCTGATCACCGGCCCATCTCCGCCCCGGGGGCGGCCCCCGTCTCTGCGCTGTCCTGCGGGGATGCGCACACGGAGCGACGGGACGACACCGAGGGGACCTCGGGTCCCGCGGTGACACTTTTCATAGCGGGCACCACATCGGGAATCCCGGCCCCGGAGATCCTGTTGCGCCACGAATGGATCTGTTCACACCAGTCACACTCGGCGACCTCGAACTCGGCAACCGCATCGTCATGGCTCCCCTGACCCGTCTGCGCGGCGGACCGGACGGGATTCCCGGCGACCTGATCGCCGAGCACTATCGGCAGCGGGCCGGCGTCGGCCTGATCATCGCCGAGGGAACCTACGTCAACTTCGAGTCGCAGGCGTTCGTCGGACAGCCGGGAATCGCCACCGACGAGCAGGCCGAGGGCTGGCGCCGGGTCGCGGACGCCGTACACGGACGCGGCGGCCGCATCGTGCTGCAGTTGATGCACGGCGGACGAGTGACCCACCCGGATGTGAACGGCGGACGGCGCGTCGTCGCCCCGAGCGCCGTCGCGATCGACGGTGAGGTGCACACCGCCAAGGGCAAGCAGCCGTACCCGGTACCGCACGCGCTCACGACCGACGAGGTGGCCGCTGCTGTCGCCGACATCGTCGCCGCAGCCCGGCGCTCGATCGACGCGGGGCTGGACGGTGTGGAGATCCACAGTGCCAACGGCTACCTGCTGCACGAGTTCCTGTCGCCGGCCTCGAACCGGCGCACCGACGAGTACGGCGGCTCGGTGGAGAACCGGATCCGTCTCGTCGTCGAGGCGGTCACGGCCGTGGCGGACGCCGTCGGTGCGGGCCGGGTCGGACTGCGTATCTCCCCCGAACACAACATCCAGGACGCGCTCGAGACCGACCGCGAAGATGTGCGCGCTGTCTACGGCGCCCTCGTCGACCGGTTGCGTCCCGTCGGCCTGGCGTATCTGTCGGTCCTGCACCAGGAACCTGCCGGTGAACTGGTGCAGGAACTGCGTGCACGCTTCGGTGGGAAGGTGATCGCCAACAGCGGCTTCGCGTCCCCGACCACGCGTGAGGAAGCCGTTCGCCTCATCGAAGAAGCCCATGCCGACGCGGTGGCCGTCGGTCGCGCGGTGCTCGCCAACCCCGATCTCGTCGAACGGTGGCGGGGCGAACACCGCGAGAACGACTTGCGCCCGGAACTGTTCTACGGACCAGGCGCCGAGGGATATACGGATTACCCTCGCCTGCAAGAGGTGTGACCCCGGCGTCGTCGTGACCTTCCGGCGGAGGCACACTACGTCTCACCGAGGCGAACGTGCCTCCGCCAGCACACCGAGGTCGACGAAGGAGGCCGGCGCGGGCAGGTTCTCGTACCCGCCCGATGCCAGCGCTTGCCACATGGGCCCCTCCATTGCGGCGACGTCCATCGCGAACAGGCCGCTCGGACTTTCGATCAGGGGAACCTGGAGTTCCGCCTGCCGGGTCTGCTGCGCCATCTCCAGTCCGAGGTCGACGCCGTACTTGTCCACCGCCAATGCCGCTGCGGCGTGCGGGTCGGCAAGGTAGTCGTCCCAGCCGCGCATCGTGGCACGCATGAACCGCACCAGCCTGTCGCGATTCTCCGCAAGGGCGGTGCGGTCCACGAACACGACATCGGCGTATTGCGCCGAACCGAGATCGGCGAAGGTGACCACCTCGTAGCCGTCGCCTCGTCGCAAGCCGTATTGCTGTTCGAGTGTGATCGGCTGGTTGGTGACGAAGCAGGTGTAGCAGTCGCCCTGGCCCTCGACGAGCGGGCTCGGATCGAAGCCGACCGGAGTGAAGTCGTAGACCGGGTCGAGACCCGCGCCGACGAGCACCGCGTCGAGGGTGGTCTGCATGCCTTCCTGACCGAGGATGCGCGCGCTCGCGAGTTCGCGCGGCGTGCGGATCGGTCGTGCGGACAACGACAGCAGTCCGGCGGGTGAGACCTGGAACTGGGCGCCGAGCGCCACGAAATCGTTGCCCTGCCCGATCGCGGTGTACAGGTCGGGTGCGCCGGCCGCGATACCGATGTCCGCCGATCCCGCGGCGACCGCCTGCATCGGCGTGGGGGCGTTCGGGCCACCGCCCTGGAATTCGACGGTGAGTCCTTCCTCGGCGTAATAACCTTTGTCCTCGGCGACGTAGTACCCACCGAACTCGGTGTTGAGGATCCAGCCGAAGGCGACCCGAAGCGTGTCGGACTCCGCACCGGATTCGCCGGACCCACACGCACCGAGAGTGCCGGCCGCGGCGATTCCCAGAGCCCCGGCCGCGGTTCCCCGCAGAAAAGTGCGCCGGCTCAGGCTCGGACCGGTGAAGGGGCGTGCGGGCATGGAGCCTCCTGGTGATGATCGGTGAGAAAGCAGCGGGTGGTCAGGTCAAGCGCGCGGCGGCACGATCCGCGACCGCACGTGCCGCGAAGAAAAGGCCGGTGGACACAGCGGTCGCGACCACCGCCACGCCCCAGGCCTGCTGGTTCTGGCTGTAGGTGATCGAGGTGGAGAACATCTTTCCGAGGCCGCCGGCACCCATGAGGTACTGACCGAGCAGGACTGCCAGGACCGCGGTGGGCGCGCTGACCCGCAGAGCGACGAGGAACCCGGGCAGGGCATGGGGCAGCAGGAGTCTCCTCAGCCGCACTCGCCTGCCCGCCCCGAGCACCGTGTAGACGTCTCCGAGTGACGCAGGCGGGGCCGCGAGCCGGGCGCCGACGAAAACGAACGCGGGCAGGAAACAGATGATGGCGGTGACCACGAACACCGTGGTCTGCCCGTACCCGAGCACCCGCGCGAGCACCGGGATCATCGCCACGACGGGAACGGAGTTGAGCAGCAACGCCATCGGGGTCAGCACTCCCGCGACGATCCGGGAGGACCATACGAGCACCGCGCACACGCCGCCGGCCGTCAAGCCCGCGGCCAGTCCGCCCAGCGACAGCGCGAGGGTCGGAACGAGCGCGGTCACGTACTCGTGTCGCTCGCGGACGATCGCGACGAGAACATCCTGGGGGTACGGCATGACGATCTGGTTGAAGTCGTTGACGGCGACCACCGCCCACCACCCGCCGAGCAGCGCGAGCAGCACCCAGTACCGCGTGACGGCGCCGCGCACGACAGTCATGAGAATCTCCGATGCACGGGTACGGCGAGTACACGGACCAGCAGGTACGCGGTCAGGGACAGCACCACGCATCCGGCGGCGGCGGACCACAGCAGCGGGATCTGATAGTTGTTCATCGCGCTGACCAGCAGCACACCGAGCCCCTTCGGGGCGCCGAACCACTCCCCGAGAACAGCCCCGAGGACGGCCGAAGTCACCGCGAGGCCCGCCGCGTCCGTGACGAGCGGCACCGTGTGCGGGAGTTGCAGGAAACGAAGACGCGACCAACGCGACGATCCGAGCGCCGTGTGCACGTCGGACTGCGCCGCCGGTGCCGACGCCAGCCCCGCCGACGTGGCAACGAAGACGGCGAAACCCGCGCCCATCGCTGCGACGACGGTCGGAGCGGTCGTGCGCCCGACCGTGGTCACCAGCAGCGGTGCGATCGCGATGAGAGGTATCGCGTGCACGATCGTCGCCAGCCGGTCGAGTCCCGGTGCGGTCCATCGGGCCACGACGGTGACGCATGCGAGCGCTCCGCCCACGACGGTGCCCAGCGCGAATCCCCACAGCGCCGAGGTGGCGGTCGCACCGAATGCCCGTGTCAAGGTGGCCTGCACGGCGTCGTTGCCGGCGACGTACGTGACGACCTCCGTCAGCGGGGGCCAGTTCTTCCCGAACACCTGCGCCCTGCCGACGACCTCGAACATCGCGAGCAACAGGGCGGCGCCGAGAATGTTCGACGCGAACGGCGGGATGGTGACGGGTCGCGGAAGAACCGCGGTCACGTCGCGGGCCCGTCGAGCAAGCCGGTGAGCCGGTCGACGATGCTGTGGAATCTCGGGTCGCGGGTGATCTCCGCCGATCGCGGCCGGGGCAGCGCCACGTTCTCGATGTGCCGTACCCGGCCCGGCCGGCCGGTGAGCACGACGATCCGGTCCGCGAGCAGCACAGCCTCGTCGACGTCGTGTGTCACCAGCACGGTCGTCGACCCCGCGTCGCCCCAGATCCGGGCGAGTTCGAAGTTCATGCGCCGGCGGGTCACCGCATCGAGCGCGCCGAAGGGTTCGTCGAGCAGCAGAACGTCCGGTTCGAGTGCGAGCGCCCGCGCGATGGCCACACGCTGCCGCATGCCACCGGACAGTTGTCGCGGTCGTGCTTTCTCGAAGCCCGACAACCCCACGAGTTCGACGAGTTCTTCGACGCGACCGGAGTCGACCGTCCGCCCGGCGATGCGGAAGGGCAGCGCGATGTTGTGCCACACATCCGACCACGGCATCAGGGCGTGTTCCTGGAACGCGACGCCGAGCCGGCGCGAGGCCACCAGGTCGGCGGGTCCGCCTCCCTCGATGCGGACCGTTCCCGCCGTGGGTTCCTCGAGGCCCGCGAGCAGGCGCAGCACGGTGGACTTGCCACAACCGGACGGGCCGAGAAGCGCGACGAACTCGCCACGAGCGACGGTCAGATCGAACGAGTCGATGGCGGTCAGTTCGCCGCGTCGGCGGCCGAGCGGATACGCCTTCGCGACACCCTTCATGTCGATGGCCGGAACGTGCTCCTCGCCGGCGGGTCCGGTCGCGGCCCCTGCGGCGGGCGCTCCCCGGGACAGGACGGTATTCATCGCGCGGCTCAGCCGGTCAGTCCGGCGAGGTCCGGCTCGACGATGTCGAGTTGCTGCACGGGCACGGCGACCGCATCGGTCGTCCACCCCCAGATCGAGTACAGCTCGCGCGCCGGATCGGTGTATCCGTCGCGGCCGTGGAGCAACCGGTAGTTGTCGACACAGATCATCTCGCCGGCTTCCGCTCGGAACATCGGCCCGGTGTCCCGCACGTGCAGCACCGTGTCGTTCCAGCGCGCGAGCATGTCGGCGTCGGCGGGACGAGTCGAGCCCGGGACCGGCGCCAGGTAGGGGTGGTACCGCGCCTGTACGCGCCCGCTGGGCACGACCCGCACGATAGGCGCGTACGTACTCTGCGCGAAGTTCGGTTCCGAATGATCGATGTCGACGGTCCGGCAGAACTCCGCGAGGTCGGCGGTCGCGGGATCCGCGGCGAGTAGTTCGGTGAGCTTCCACGCGTCGACGAGGAACGAGTCACCGCCGGATTCGGCGGGCCGCTTGCACCACAGGAACAGGTGGTCCGGCGCGTAGTCCCCGAACGCGAATCCGTCGTTGTGTGCGGTCATCCGTTCGCCCGGTTTTCCGAACGAGCGCTTTCGTCCTCGCTCGTCGACGGGCTGAGCGTCGACGACGGCAGCTTCCCGCTGATGGTTGCGCATACTCGCCTCGAACTGCCGACCGAGCCGGATACGCTTGTCTCCCAGCACTTCCGCCGCAAAAGCCAGGGCATCTTCCTCGGTGTGCAGTCCGCGGGCAACCGCGGCACCGCGGGAGGAGATGGCTGCGCGTGCCTCCTGCGGGGTGTCTATCCGCTCGGGAACCACACTGGCTTCTGTCAATCGTGACGTGAACATCCCACCTCCGGGTGGCAGCGAGTGACGGCCGGTGGTTCGACGCTGAACCGATCGTTGGGGACGACGTTAGGCCGCCGCGCATTTCAACGGCGTAACCATTCGGATCGGGTGGGTAAACAACGACGGCGCTGCCGGCCCGGCCGCCGGAGCTACCAGAACACCACCGCACCGAGCCACGCGCCGGCTGCGATCAGGGCGCCGAACAGTTCCACCAGGATCGACAGGCCTGCCGCCTTGGTAGCGGCCACCGTGGACCGCCACGCCCCCGCATGTGTGCGATGGCGCTGGATCTCCGAGACGTACATGCCGAGAAGGAATCCGAGCACGAGGCCGATCACGGGCACGACGAAGAACCCGACGATCCCGACCAGACCGCCGATGATCAGCGACCGGTTCGGCACACCCGCCTGCTGGAGTCGCTTTCCGGGCCAGGTGTATTTCACGATCGCGGTGACCACGAGGGCCAGTGCGGCGATCGCGAACACCGTCCATGCCACCGCGCCCCCGGTGACCACCGACCACACCGCGATCGCTCCGAAGATGAGCAGCGTGCCCGGCAGGATCGGGAGCACGATACCGAGCAGCCCGACACAGATCACGAGGCCGACGAGGACCTCCGCGCCGGTGCTCACAGTGCGATCGGGTGCACGCGTGACGCGGCATCGGTCGCGCGGGCACGGGCGGTCGCGACGTCCGTCGCGGTCGACACGGCCACACCCATCCGGCGGCGACGGTACGACTCGGGCTTGCCGAACAGGCGCAGGTCCGTTTCGGGGACGCGCAGGGCGTCGGCCACACCGTCGAAGGCGATCCCGGGGGCGTCGACCCCTCCGTAGATCACGGCGGATGCGCCGGGGGTGATCATGGCCGTGTCGACCGGCAACCCGAGGATCGCGCGTGCGTGTAGCTCGAATTCCGAATAGCGCTGGGTGCGCAGGGTGACCAGGCCCGTGTCGTGCGGGCGCGGGCTGACCTCGGAGAAGTACACGTCATCACCCTTGACGAACAGTTCCACGCCGAACACGCCGCGACCACCGAGCGCACCCGTGACCGCACCGGCGACCTCCCGGGCGCGGGCGAGCGCGGTAGGGCTCATCGGTTGCGGCTGCCAGGATTCGACGTAGTCACCGTCTTGCTGCAGATGCCCGATCGGATCGCAGAAATACGTCTCGACCTCGCCCGACTCGCCGATGGCGCGCACGGTGAGCTGAGTGATCTCGTAATCGAAGTCGACGAAGCCCTCCACGATGACGGTGCCGTGGTTGATGCGGCCCCCGGCCAGTGCGTGATCCCACGCGGCGGACAGGTCGGCGGCGGAACGCACCGTCGACTGGCCCTTCCCCGACGAGGACATCACGGGTTTGACGACGCACGGAAAACCGACCTGCTCGGCGGCGGCGCGGACCTCGTCGAGCGACTGCGCGAACCGGTAGGGAGAGGTGGGCAGACCCAGATCCTCGGCCGCGAGGCGGCGAATCCCCTCGCGGTTCATGGTGAGCTGCGTGGCGCGGGCGGTGGGGATGACCTCGGCGAGCCCGCGTTCTTCGACCACGGCCAGCGCGTCGGTGGCGATGGCTTCGATCTCCGGCACGACCAGATGCGGACGCTCTGCCTCGATGATCGCCAGGAGCGCGTCGGGGTCTCCCATGTCGACGGTATGAGCACGATGCGCAACCTGATGACCTGGGGCGTTGGAGTAGCGATCGACGGCGATGACCTCCACGCCGAGTCGCTGCAGGGCGATGATCACCTCCTTGCCGAGTTCGCCGGAGCCGAGCAGAAGAACACGGGTGGCAGTCGGAGACAGCGGAGTACCGAGACGCGGTGAGACCATGGTGGGACTATATGTGGCATCGATCGCCGTCCCTGGAGGAAAGCGATGTGCAGTGCAGTGCCTCACAGCAGCGCCCGGCAGTCGCCTGCCGGCTCTCCCACCGACGCGCGCGCCGATACCCGGTTCTTCACGCGGGCGGGCGTCGATCCGGCCGACGAAGTGGACTGGCAGCGCCGCGACGCGCGCATCGTCCACCACGGCACCGGCAAGGTGGTGTTCGAGCAGACCGGAGTCGAGTTTCCGGCGTTCTGGTCGCAGAACGCCACCGACATCGTCACCCAGAAGTATTTCCGGGGACAGATCGGCACCGACCAGCGCGAACACTCGTTGCGCGACGTCGTGGCCCGGATCGTCGACACCGTCACGGCGTGGGGTAGGGCCGACGGGCACCTCGACGATCCGGAGGCGTTCGCGGCGGAACTGACGTTCCTGTTGCTCCACCAGCGGGCGTCGTTCAACAGCCCCGTGTGGTTCAACATCGGTGTGCCGGACAAACCGCAGCAGGCGAGCGCGTGTTTCATCCTCTCGGTCGACGACAGCATCGATTCGATACTGGAGTGGTACCGGCAGGAAGCGCTGATCTTCAAGGGCGGGTCGGGCGCGGGGGTGAATCTGTCGCACATCCGGTCGTCCGCCGAACCTCTCACCGGCGGAGGCAGGGCGTCGGGACCGGTGAGCTTCATGCGCGGAGCCGACGCCTCCGCGGGCACCATCAGGTCGGGCGGAAAAACCCGGCGAGCCGCGAAGATGGTGATCCTCGACGTGAGCCATCCCGATATCGAGGAATTCATCGACTGCAAAGCAATCGAGGAGCGCAAGGCACGGGTGCTCGCCGAGGCGGGGTTCGACATGAGCCTCGACGGCGCCGACACCTATTCGGTCCAGTATCAGAACGCCAACAACTCGGTGCGGGTGACCGACGAGTTCATGCGCGCCGTGGTGGACGACGCCGAGTGGCCGCTGCGTGCGGTCCGCACCGGCGAGGTGGTGCGGACCGTCCGAGCCCGCGACCTGCTGCAACGCATCGCCGCCGCGACCTGGGAATGCGCCGACCCGGGGATGCAGTACGACTCGACCATCAACGCCTGGCACACCGCGCCGGCGACGGGCCGGATCAATGCCTCGAACCCGTGCTCGGAGTACATGCACCTCGACGATTCGGCCTGCAACCTCGCGAGCCTCAATCTGCTGACCTTCCTTCGCGAGGACGGTGTGTTCGACGTCGACGGATTCCGGCACGCCGTCGCGGTGATGCTCACCGCGCAGGAGATCCTCGTGGGCCGCGCCGACTACCCCACCGACAGGATCGGGGAGACGTCACGGCGCTTCCGGCAACTGGGGCTCGGATACGCGAACCTCGGTGCGCTGCTGATGGCCTCGGGTATCCCCTACGACAGCGATGCGGGCCGTGCGTGGGCCGCATCCGTCACCGCGCTGATGACGGGAGCCGCCTACGAGGTCTCCGCGCAGCTCGCGCAGCGCCTCGGACCGTTCGACGGTTTCGCCGAGAATCGCGAGCCGATGCTCGGGGTGCTCGCCAAACACCGGGGCGCGCTCGACGACATCGACGCCGACCTCGCGGCACCGGAGGTTCTCACCGCGGCACGCGAGTCGTGGGACCGTGCGGTGGCCGACGGCGCCGCACACGGTGTGCGCAACAGCCAGGTGTCGGTGCTCGCCCCGACCGGCACGATCGGCTTGGCGATGGATTGCGACACCACCGGAATCGAACCGGATCTCGCACTCGTCAAGACGAAGAAGCTCGTCGGCGGAGGGTCGCTCTCGATCGTCAATCGCACTGTGCCGCGGGCACTGTCACGCCTCGGATACGATCCGGCGCGGGTCGCGGACATCGTGGCCTATCTCGATCTCGAGCACACCCTGGAGGGCGCGCCGCACGTGCGTGACGAACACCGGCCGGTGTTCGCGACGTCCATGGGCGACAACGTGATCGCGCCGCGCGGCCATGTCGGGATGATGGCGGCGGTGCAACCGTTCCTGTCGGGGGCGATTTCGAAAACGGTCAATCTTCCGGAATCCGCGACGGTGGAAGACATCTCCGACCTGTACGTCGACGCGTGGCGGCTCGGCCTCAAGGCGCTCGCGATCTACCGCGACAACTGCAAACTCGGTCAGCCGCTGTCGGCGACCTCCCGGTCGGGGCGCCGTGACGGGGCCGCCACGCCGCTCCCGGCGCCTCGCCGGGAACGGATGCCGCGCACCCGGCGTTCGCGCACGTTCGAATTCCGCGTGGCCGATTGCAAGGGGTTCGTCACCGTGGGCGAGTACGGCGACGGCAGACCCGGCGAGATGTTCCTGCGGGTGTCGAAGCAGGGCTCCACTCTTGCCGGAATCATGGACGCGTTCTCGATGTCGGTCAGTTACGGCCTGCAGTACGGGGTTCCGCTGCGCACGTTCGTGCGGGCGTTCACGAGCACCCGCTTCGAGCCGGCCGGGATCACGGACGATCCCGACCTGCGGATCGCCACGTCGATCCTCGATTACATCTTCCGGCGGCTCGCGGTGGACTACCTCGATCTCGACGAACGCACCGAACTCGGGATCCTGACGAGCGCGGAGCGCACCGTCCCGGACACCCCGACCCTCACGTCGTACACGGGCACAACCACAGCGGCCACGACGGCCGCGATCACGACGGATACTCCCGACACTCCTCCGGCACCCGGCGGCCTCACTGCACCCTCTCCGGGGAATCCGGACGCGCCGTACTGCATGCAATGCGGAGTGCGTATGCAACGTGCCGGATCGTGCCACGCCTGCCCGTCGTGCGGGAGCACCAGCGGTTGCAGTTGACGGCTGCCCCATACCGATGCGATGACCCTGGGCGCGGCCAGGCGGACGTGCTGACCTCCAACGGATCCAGACTCGAACATCTACTCTTGCTGCCTTCCTGCGGAAGACCAAATCGACAAGACCTCGTGGCACCCCGATTCCGAGCAATCAACGTCCCGATCGACGCAGCCCCCCTAGAAGTTGCGGTCTTCCAGCCGAACAGCGAGGCTGCATCCGAGCGGTGGTACCGGTTGCTCGCGAAGCAGCAGTCCAACGCGATCAGCGCGAACTCGGAGGAGTACTCCATGACGATGGACGTCTCCTTCGACGACAGGCAGTCCCGCAGGATCAAGCTCCGGAAGATCAACGCGAAGAAGCGAAACCCGCATCCTGACGTCGAGCCGATCGTCGACATCGACGGACTCCAGTGGCGGGCACACCCCATCCTGTGGAGCGGCCCGAGACTCCAGCAGTCCTCATGACCGATGGCCCCGACGGCCAGCCGGTCAAGGTCGCAGTTCGCAAGAAGGTGGCGGCCGGAGCGCACCTCCCGACCAGCTCAGGCGTGGACACGAAGGAAAGGGCACTCCGGAAGGCATGACCAGCCCGCTCCGTAATCGAGACTTCCGATACCTCTGGCTAGCACTCTCATCCTCGCTGCTCGCAGCGGGCGTGTGGGTCATCGCGTTACCCCTGTTTACACTCCACCTCGGATACGGCCCGGCTACCGTCGGCATCGTCGTCGGCTGCGGACTCATCGGCACTCTGGCGAGCCTGCTCTTCGGCGGCGCCCTTCTCGACAGGCACCCCAAACGGACGATTCTCGCCTGGTCAGCCTTCATCCCCGGGACTGTGCTCCTGGCCATCTGCCTATGGGCAGAGGCCGCCACCATCCCGTGGTACGCCTTGGCCGCAACAGCGGCGATCGTCGGCGCCTGCGACGGCGTATACGGGCCGGCAAACGAATCCCTCCTGCCAGAAATCGTCGAAAAGGAGCACCTCCACGTCGGCAACAGCCTCCAAGCCTTAGTGGAGTCCCTGCTGCTGAAAGCCTTCGGACCAGCGATCGGAGGCGCGACAATCGCTCTGGCCGGCCCCGCCCCTGCTCTCGCAGTCGTGGGCGTCTTGTTCCTGGTCACGGCGGCGTTCTCTCGACAAATCGTGCCGGCCTACGAACCGCCCGCACCCGACCGGTCGGCCGGCTGGGCATCGGTGTTTCAGGACATCGGCGACGGCTTCCGGTACGTGGCCCAGACAAAATGGATATGAACGGCAGTGCTGTGGTCCGCACTAGCGCTCCTTCTGCAGGCAGGCCCACGATCCGTCGCACTACCCGTCGTATTCGGTGAGGGATCAGCAGGGGCATACGCCCTCATCATGGTCGGCTACGGAATCGCCAGCGCCGTAGGGTCACTGGTCTCGTCGTTCGCGATCCGCCCCGACAACCGATTCGGAACCCTCTTCGCCGCGTGGAGCCTCGGGTCCCTTCCCCTCATCGCCATCGCCTTCCACCCGACAGTCGCAGTGGCGGCGGTCGCGATGGTCCTCGTCGGCCTCTTCAACGCCTACGGAAACGTCCTCTGGCAAACCCTGATGCAACAAGGCGTGCCCGACGACCTGCGGGGAAGAGTGACCAGTGTCGATTGGTTCGGCAGCATCTCTCTCATGCCCATCTCCACAGTGGTGACAGGGCTGTTCATCGACCACGGAATCGTCAGGCTCCTCTTCCTCCTCGCGGGCACCGTCCCCGTGGTTCTCGCCTTCATCGCGTACGCCATCATCGCCAAGGACAGCTCCGCAAACTCCGATCGAACATCCACCGATCCAGCAGAGAACCCGCCGTTGGATCGCACTTCCGGATGAACCGCTGCTTCGCAGCAGGGATGGCGAAGCCGGAGAACCACCTTGCGCACCCGTACGTCGACATCGCGCCCAGTTCGCCGATCCGGTGCACGGTACGGAAGCGGCGATGGTCGCCCTGATCGTCGGCGAGATCGGCGGATTCACGGTGCTGCTCGCCGGATTCGTACGGGGTGCTTTCCTCGCCGGGTGAGCCCCGGGCGCCGAGCGGACCGGGCGCGCGCCGGTCAGGACTGCATGAGCGAGAGCACGTTTCCGTGCGGATCACGGAACCAGGCGACCCGTGCGCCGTCCGGCGCGGTCCACGCATCGTGCTCGTCTTGATCCATCCCGTTGTAGCGCGTGAAGTCGACGCCCTTGTCTCGGAGTCGGTCGACGGTGGCATCGAGGTCGGGTACCCGCCAGCCCAGCGCGGTGTAGCCCGTCTCCTCCCGCGACTGCACGAGCGTGATCCGCACGGGCGCTCCGCCGCCCCCATCGATCACCAGCACGAACGCATCGCGACCGAGCTTCCTGAATTTCAGGGTGTCGACGTAGAACATCTCCGAGACGTCGAGGTCCGTGCTCGGTACGAAGCTCACAAGTTGTCCTGTGATCAGCATGTCTTCCACTGTGCCCGGCACCTCCCGTCCGGGCGGCCGATTCGGCGGATTCGCCTCCCGGGTCGGGCCTGGGAACGATGCCGACCTCCGGGCCGGAACGCTAGGCTTCGATCATGAGCACCTCCGAGATCGCTACCGTTCTGGCCTGGCACGAGGCCGTCAACAGCAACGACATCGACACGCTCCTCGAGTTGTCGAGCGACGACATCGTCCTTCCCACCGACGACGACGACGCCGATCAGGGCCTCGACGAACTGCGCGAATGGGCAACGAACTCCGGCGTCACTCTCGAGCCCGGACGGATGTTCGTCCACGAGGGCATCGTGGTCGTCGAAGAACGGTCGACGTGGGGTGCGGAAGCCACGGGCGCGCCGCTCGACGAGGCGATCGCCTTCCGGGTGGTCGACGACAAAGTCGTGATGGTGGTGCGGCACAGCAGTCTCGCGGACGCATTCGAGGCGACCGGACTGACCGAGGCAGACCTGTACCAGGCGTGAGCCGGAGCACCGTGACCACGCTCATATTCCCGAGCGATCGCTAAGGTACTGTCCCGGTCGGAGAGTTCCTACGCATCGGAGTGAGGTTCGACGAGTGTCCGCTGAAGCTGTTGAGAAAAAGGGCCCGCTCGCGGGTATCCGCGTCGTGGAGTTCAAGGGACTCGGCCCCGGACCGCATGCGGCAACCCTGCTCGCCGACCTCGGCGCGGACGTCGTCATCGTGCAGCGTCCCGGCGAGATCCCGCCCGCGGGCCACCGCGACCCGATCCAGCGCAACCGTCGCGTCGTCGAGGCGAACCTCAAGGACCCGGCGGACATCGAGAAGGTGCTCGCACTGCTCGAGCGCGCCGACGTGCTGATCGAAGGCTTCCGTCCGGGCGTCACCGAACGTCTCGGCCTCGGACCGGACGTGGTGCTCGAGCGCAATCCCCGGATCGTGTACGGCCGCATGACCGGCTGGGGACAGGACGGTCCTCTCGCCAACGCCGCCGGCCACGACATCAACTACATCTCGCTGACCGGTGTGCTCCACGCGATCGGCCGGGAGGGCGAGCGGCCCGTCCCGCCCCTCAACATGGTCGGCGACTTCGGCGGCGGTTCGATGTTCCTCGTCTTCGGCATCCTCGCGGCGCTGGTCGAACGCCAGACGTCCGGTCGCGGCCAGGTCGTCGACACGGCGATGGTCGACGGTGCTCTCGCCCTGTCGCACATGATGTGGTCGTTCCGCGGCAACGGCCTGTGGTCCGACGAGCGCGGTGTGAACATGCTCGACACCGGAGCACACTTCTACGAGGTGTACGAGACCTCGGACGGCAAGTACATGGCCGTCGGTGCGATCGAACCGCAGTTCTACGCGCTCCTGTTGAAGGGTCTCGAACTCGATCCGGCCGATCTGCCGCATCAGCTCGACAAGTCCTCGTGGCCGGAGATGAAGAAGGTGTTCGCGGAGAAGTTCCTCAGCAGGACCCGCGACGAGTGGTCCGAGGTGTTCCTCGGTACCGATGCGTGCGTGACGCCGGTCCTCACTTTCGCGGAGGCGCCGCAGAACGCGCATCTCGCCGCACGGGGATCGCTGATCGAGGTCGACGGTGTCGTCCAGCACGCGCCCGCCCCGCGCTTCTCGCGCACGCCGTCGGGTGAGCCCGCCGCGCCGGCCGGCGAGGCGACCGATATCGACACGCTCTGGGTCTGACTCTTTCAGAGCTCGACCGGGGGCCCCCCCGGGGGGGGGGGGGGGGGGGGGGTTTGGGGGTCTCTCAGACGACGATCCTGGTCTCGTCTATGGGCGATCCCGCGGTGACGGCGCTGTAGGCCGCGGCAACCGAGGCCATTCCACGCCGCAGGGTGTCAGGCTCCTGGGTGTAGGGCAGCCGCACGAATCGTTCGAACGCACCCTGCACTCCGAATCTGGGACCGGCGGCGAGGAGCACCCCGTGGCTCGGTCCTGTCGCGGCGAGGGCCGTCGAGACCGGTTCGGGCATCCTCGCCCACAACGACATGCCGCCCTGCCCGATGGTGTATCTCCACGCCGGTAACCGGTCCGCGAGCGCGGCGACGAGTGCGGCGCGGCGCTCCCGCAACAGGCGGCGGCGGGCATCGAGCAGGTCCTCGACGTCCGACAGCAGGTGCGCGGCGGCAAGTTGTTCCATGACCGGCGTGCCGAGGTCCACTGCCATACGCGCTCCGGTGAGACGCACGATCAGGTCCCGGTCGGCACGGATCCACCCCACTCGCAGCCCGCCCCACAACGACTTGCCGGTCGACCCGACGGTGACGACCTGCCCTCCGAACGAGGTCGCGGCGACGGGCGGCGGTGGCGAGGCGTCCAGCCACAAGTCCACCATCGTCTCGTCCACGACGAGCGTCACCCTCGCGTCACGCATGATGCGGGTCAGTTCTGCTCGCCCGTCCGCGTCGAGACACAGCCCGGTCGGATTGTGGAAGTCCGGCACCAGGAACGCGGTGCGCGCGCCGGTCTGGCGGGCGGCACCGGCAAGTCCGTCGAGATCCCAGCCGCCGGCGGGTCCGTCTTCCGGTCGCACCGGGACCGGCACCGGACGGGTGCCGTGACGACGGATCGCTTCGAGCGCATTCGGATAGGTGGGGTGGTCGACGATCACCCGGTCGCCGGGATCGGTGAGGACGCCGAGCAGCAATCGCATCGCGTGCTGCGCACCGGAAGTCACCATGATCTGATCGGGCGTGGTGGGCAGCCCACGATCCCGGTACCGGCGTGCGATCACGTCACGGAGCGCCATGACGCCCACGGGTTCCATGCCGTGGGAGCCCAGATACGCGGACATCGATCCCAGTGCCGCGCTGTACGCCGCTTCGATGGCGGCCGCCGGGGCCGCGAGCGACGCGTTGCGGAGGTCGATCGCCTCACCGAGCACCGGCACCGACGCCGGGACCGTGGTTCGTTCGGCAGGCATCGCCACCGTGCTGCGCGCTCCCTGCCGACTGCGGAGGTACCCCGCATCGCGCAGCGCGGTGTACGCGGCGGTGACAGTGGTGCGGCTCAGCGACAGGGCCGACGCGAGTTCGCGTTCGCTGGGCAGCGCAACCCCGAGCGGTACCCGACCGTCGTGCACGAGGAGGCGGATGCCGTCGGCCAGCGCACGGTATGCCGGCCTGCGGTCCCCGGCGTCCTGCCAGTTGCCCAGATCCCGGACAAGCGAACCGGCCCCTATCGCACGCGTGATCACCGGTCCAGTATCGCCGAAAGTGGACCGATCGAGTCAGGCCAGTCGGTGAGGCAGGCCCGCAGGAGACGAACCTCAGCGACTGCGGGTGGAATGAGAACACCCATCTTCCGTTCGTTGACACGGTTGACGCAGAAGATGACGCTGGGGTTGACACGGTTGACGACCAGGAGGCTTTCGCATGGTTACCCTCGCCGAGCAACAACGTGAGCTCATGGACGAGCTCACCCGCCGCGTCCAGGACACTTTCGACCGCGCACGCGAAGCCCACGTCTCCCCCGCTGCCTTTGCAGACGTCAAGTCGATCGCTCGCGCGATGACTGCAGCACTTCCCCACGTCTACGACCAGCTCATCGGCCCGTTTTACGACACCGCGGGGCTGACACAGTGGTGGGGTGTGAGCCGCCAAGCCGTCAACAAGGCTGTAGCCACGGGCAGTGTGATCGCCTGCCAACTCGACGGCGGCGGGTGGGTCTACCCCACCTGGCAGTTCACCGACACAGGAACGGTGCACCCACACCTGCTCACTCTGTGGAGGACCCTGCGCGACGCTGCCGACCCGTGGACCCGCGCAGTCTGGCTTCGCAGCCCCCAGCCTGAGCTCGATGACCGCACTGCGGCCGACTGGATCGTCGACGGTCATCCCCTGGACGCGGCACTGGAGCTGGCCCGCGCCGACGCGCAGCGGTGGGCCGCGTGAGCAGTCGTGACACTGTCGCTCTGGGGCCGCCGACCCGGCCGCTGCGCAACTTCCCCGCCTGCGGACTCACCGTGGGGCAGCCGCTGCACGCGGGCACCGCGCCGGGAACGGCCCTTGGTGGTTCTCCTCCGACGGCGGCGGCCGCTTCGATCTGACCCCGCCACGCGGCACCTGCTACCTCGCGTACGACGAGCTCACCGCGATCCGGGAGACCGTCGGCCAGGCGCTGGCGGCAACCGGGATCATCAGCGACGAATTCGCCGCCGAACGCCAGCTCTCCACCCTGACCGTGCCACACAACCATCGGCTCGCCGACACCTGCGCGGACACGGCAGCGGACTTCGGTTCAACCAGGGAGCTTGTCACCATGACCCCATACGCGGTGCCTCAGGAGTGGGCGGCGAAGTTCGCCGCCACCACCTTCGCCGGGCTGCAGTATCAAACCTGGTTCACCACCGGGCCGAACCCCAACGCGGTCAGCCTGTTCGGGAACGCGGGAGAGGCCGACTGGCCGACCGATCCGAGTGCCGACCCGTTCGTGGCCGCTGCGCGACGGTATGACTTCACGGTTGCCAGCCCGCCGCGGTCGGTGCGCATCGTCGCGCCACCGACGACCTGATCCTGTTCCGCACCACATGGTGGCCGCTGCACACCGACGCTTGCGAGCCGCACGTCCGCCGAGGGACCGTCGAGGCTCAGCCGCGCAACCGGTTTCAGTGCGGCGCGGCCTGTGTCAGCGAATGACGTCGCGGCGCACGATCGTCTCGTCGCGGCCGGGACCGACACCGATGCACGAGATGAACGCTCCGGAAAGCTCTTCGAGACGCAGCACGTAATCCTGAGCGTTCTTCGGAAGCTCTTCGAAGGTACGGGCGTGGGAGATGTCCTCCCACCAACCGGGCATCTCTTCGTAGATCGGCTTGGCGTGGTGGACGTCGGTCTGCGTCATCGGCATCTCGTCGACACGGACCCCGTCGACGTCGTAGCCGACGCAGATCGGCACGGTGTCGAGCCCGGACAGCACGTCGAGCTTGGTGAGGAAGTAGTCGGTGATGCCGTTCACGCGGGTGGCGTAACGGGCGATCACGGCGTCGAACCACCCGGTGCGGCGCGCGCGACCGGTGGTCACACCCACCTCGCCGCCCTTCTTCGCCAGGTACTCACCGTGGTGGTCGAACAGTTCGGTCGGGAACGGGCCCGAACCGACACGCGTGGTGTACGCCTTGAGGATGCCGAGCACCGTCGTGATCTTCGTCGGTCCGATGCCCGATCCGACTGCCGCGCCACCCGCGGTGGGGTTGGACGACGTCACGTACGGATAGGTGCCGTGGTCCACGTCGAGCAACGTGCCCTGCGAGCCCTCGAGCAGAACCGTCTCACCGCGGTCGAGTGCCTTGTTGAGCTCGAGGCGGGTGTCGGTGATGCGGTGCTTGAATCCCTCGGCCTGGGTGAGGACTTCTTCGACGACCTGCTCGGGATCGAGCGCCTTGCGGTTGTAGATCTTGACGAGCACCTGGTTCTTGAACTCGAGCGCCGCCTCGACCTTCTGAGTGAAGATCTTCTCGTCGAGAACATCGGCGACGCGCACGCCGACGCGGGCCAGTTTGTCCTGGTAGCAGGGGCCGATTCCGCGCCCGGTGGTGCCGATCTTGCTCTTGCCGAGGAAGCGCTCGGTGACTTTATCGATCGCCACGTGGTACGGCATGATCAGGTGCGCGTCGGCCGAGAGCAGCAGGCGGGACGTATCGACGTCGCGCTCTTCGAGGCCGGCGAGTTCGGTGAGCAGCACGCCCGGATCCACGACGACACCGTTGCCGATGACGTTGGTGACGCCCGGGGTCAGGATGCCCGAGGGGATCAGGTGCAGAGCGAACTTGTCGCCGTTGGGCAGCACCACGGTGTGCCCGGCGTTGTTTCCGCCCTGGTAGCGCACGACCCACTGCAGACGTCCGCCGAACAGGTCCGTAGCTTTGCCCTTGCCCTCGTCGCCCCATTGGGCTCCGATCAGGACGATTGCCGGCATGTCGCGCTCTCCTCAGACAGGTGTTACGTGCGGGCGGTCTCGCCTGCAGGGTCCTGCCCTGGAACCGGACAGCAGCCGGGACCACAGTGTAGTCCACCCTGCCACGGCCTCCGGCTCCGGCACCGGTATCGGCACGATCCGGGTGGCAGCTGCAGGAGGACTCGCGGCACCGCCGCGCGTCCCACCCCCGCCCGGCGCCTTCCGATTAGAGTGGACCGAAGCCTGCAACCGTACGAACCCGACATTCGCGAGGAGTTCTGTTGACCCCGGTAGTGTTCAGATGTGGCGAGGTACCCCTGCCGCTGACTCTCACCCCGGAGACGACGCTGTCCGCTCCCGCGCTTCCGGAGAAGGACGATTTCGAGGATGTCCTCGCCCAAGCGGACTCGGTGGACAACCCCCGGCTGATCGTCGTCGGAGACGATGCCGCATTCGCCGCGACACTGACCCGGCTGATGCGCCTCGATCGGCTCGACGACATCGAACTCGCGTACGTACCCGAGTCGCGCACTCCGGCCACCGAGGCATACGGCCTGCGCAGCGGCTCGAAAGCGGCCACCATCGCATTGCGCGGTGAGGCGAAGCCGATTCCGCTGATCCGGGACGACGCCGGCATCGCGCTCGTCGGCCGGGCGCTCGTGTGTGGCGACGAGTCCGGTCTCGTCGGGGAGGCCTACGTCGACGACACCCGCCTGTTCTCCGGCACGGTGCCCGGTATCCGGGTCGAGCCCACACCGGCGATGCCGGGACTGCGCGCCGCAATCGACCGGCCGCGCTGGTTCGGCGGTTACAAGTGGCTGACGGGACGGGCGATGCAACTGGGTTCGCCCGCCGCGACCGTCACCCGCGACGGGGTCGCGAATCCCCGCCCCCTCAAACGCTCCACCTTCTACCGGCACGACAAGAACTGGCTCCTGGTGCGCTGAGCCGTCGCGCTCACATACCGGTGCGCGCGGCGATTCGACCCGAGTCGATCGCGGCGACCAGCTCCTGGTGATCGCGGACGTTCCTCTCCGCATAGGTCTTCGCGAACCCCGCAATCGCTTCGTCGAATTCGTTGCCCGATCCCAGATAGGACGCGATCGCGATGCGGTCTCCCCCGCGCGCGTGGCCGTACGCGAGGACTCGGGCGCACAGCCGTCCGTACAGCTCCATACCTCTCGGCGTCATCGCCTCCACCACCGCGGACCCCTTGCCGTCGCGCAACTGCCGGACGTAGAAGTCACGCCGGACACCGTCGACTCCGGGACCCTGCTGCCATCCGAGAAAGATGTCACTCGCGGCCTGCATGAGCCGTTGGCCGTGCACCACCCGCTCACCTTCGTTCTCGTACTGCGGCCCGTCGACGTACCCGGCAAGTACGGACCGCTGCGCTTCCTTGGCCTGCAGCACCAGCGGATCGTCGTCCCTCCCCCGCATCAGGACGATCCATGCCCGGGTGCCCACGCTGCCGACACCGACGACTTTCCGCGCGGCCTGGACGAATTCGAACTGCGCGAGCAGGGTGCGGCGATCGGATTGGAGTGTGGAGGCGTATTCGCGCAGTCGCCGATGCAGTTCGTCGTAGAGCTGCGTGGCATCGGCATCGGCGAACACTTCTTCGATCGGCACGATCAGAGGTGGCCGGCTGGTGATCGTGCGGCGCCCGTCCACGACGGAGGTCAGTTTTCCGGCCGCGTGCACGCTGTCGCTGTGTACCGACTTCTCGAGCAACTTCCGAACACGTTTTTTCATGGACGAATCGAGTTCGTCGCGGAGTTCGACCAGTTCGGTGGTCGGCTGGATCCGCGAGTACCAGACCGCGAGGTTCCCCCGCTCTGCCTGCTCGAGCATCGTTTCCCGATACTCGGACGCGCAGGCAATGGTGATGCGCCGCCGCTGCCTCCGGGTGAAGTCGTTGTCCTTCGCTGCGATCGCGAGACTGGCCGCGAGTCGTTTGACATCCCATTCGAACGGCCCGGGATAGGTCTCGTCGAAGTCGTTGACGTCGAACGCCAATTTCCTTTCGGGCGTGGCGAAGATGCCGAAATTGGACAGGTGCGCGTCGCCGCAGAGTTGGGTGGTCAGCCCGCTCGACGGGGTCCGCGACAGATCGTCCGCCATGACGAGCGCGGCACCGCGGTAGAACGCGAACGGCGACGACGCCATGCGACCGTGCCGGATGGGGACCAACTGGGGCACCCTGGTCTCCGCTTGTGTCGAGAGCAGATCGATCGGGGAACGGCGTGGATCGGCGCCGCATTCGGCGAGCGAGTCGAGGGGCGTCGAGCGTCGTGCGTGCTTCCCCTTGGCTCTCCGTGCTCGGGGATCGAGAGACACCTGGGTGTGCGTCGGAATGTCGGGTTCGGCCACGATTTCCATTCCTTTCGGGTGGCGGTCCTACCCACCCGGGGAAGTGCCGGGAGGGTTCTGACGCTGCTGCCGACGCCACTGCACCACGCCGGTCAGCACGCGGATCCCGACGGCAAGGAACACCAGATTAGCGACGATCTGGAGGGATACGACCGCTCTCGTCGAATCGGTGGTGGCCACGATGTCGCCGAATCCGACCGTGGCGAACACGGTGAGACAGAAATAGAGTGCGTCGACCCGCGAGAGCACCTCACTGAATCCCTGCGCGTTCGCAGCGGACAGCAGGTAGTAGAACGCGGCGTAACCGACGAGGTACAACGCAACAGTGGCAGCGGCCGCTTCGACGGCCTGCACCGCCGGGTAGTGCGACGCCAGTACCTTCTTGACCTGCCAGACCGCCACCGTACCCACCGCGAGAACCCCCACGACCAGGAGGAACACCGCCCCCAGGTCTCCGATACCGTCGAGCGGTGCGAGGAAGTAGACGGTCAGCAGCACAACGGCTGTCAGCAACGGCCGCACACCGGCCGACCACAACAACCTGCGGGTGGACCGGCCTCCGGCCGGTAGCGGGCCGCTCACGCGCCGCCTCCGACCCCGGTGTCACGGGTTGCCGACGCGGACACGATGTCGCCCCGCGCTGTCTACGTCGCACCCAGTGGAACGAACGGAACGATGTCGTCGCGGCCTTCGCGGACGATCGCCGCGGAACCTTCGGGCATTTCGTTCCATGCACCCGGCAAGTCCCGTATAGGTTCGGACACAACCAATCTCGCCGTCATACCGAAACGCTGGAGTGCCTCGACCTCCGGATGCAGCGAGCGCAATCGCGAGATCTCGGTGGAGTAGAACAGCGAACGTGTTTTTCCTTCGCTCGAGTAGCGGAACGCCCACACCGTGACGCCGTCCGTGGTGGCGGCGCTCATCTGCACCGGAGCGTCGATGCCGTATTGCCGGGCGAGGTGCTCGACCAGGCCCACTGCCCGCCCCACCGCGCCGAGGGGGTCTTCCCGGAGGCCGAACGTCAAGGCCAGAAAGAAGAGCACTTCCGAGTCGGTGGACCCTTCGATGTACGGGTAGAGATCCGGTTCGATGGCGAACACCAGATCCCGTTTCATCCGCTCGAATCCTTCGATGCATCCGTTGTGCATCCACAGCCAGTTCTCGTGCCGGAAGGGGTGGCTGTTGCTCCGCTGGACGGCGCTCCCGGTCGACGCCCGGATATGGGCGAACAGCAGGTGGGTGCTCACCTGCGACGCGACTTCACGAAGATTCTCGTCGTTCCACGCCGGATCGATGCCCTTGAACACCGCGGGCGTTTCGCCCAGGCCGTACCAGCCGACACCGAAACCGTCACCGTTGGTGGTTGTGGCGCCGAGATGCGAGTGCAGGCTCTGATCGATCAGCGAATGCTCCGGCTTGAACAACAAATCCTCGGCGAGAATCGGATCGCCGGAGTAGGCCATCCATCTACACATCACACCAGTGTCGCACCGGGAGTCCGCCTGTACGAGGTGATCGCGGCAGATCGGGCGGCGGGGGGGGGGGGGGCGCCGCCCCCCCCCCCCCCCCCCCCCGCGAAGCCGAGGAAGCAGCGCGGGACGAAACCGAGGTGTGAGCACGGAGCCCGCAAGTTTCGGTTAGTTTTTGCCCGCTGTGCGGGCATTTAACCACCAAGGTCAACAGACATCATCTCAGTCGCGCACCAGCGCCGCCACCGGCAGCGCTGCGAAAAGATCTGCGGGCCGGACGGTTCCGGAGAATTGCCGTCCCGAGAGCGCATCTGTCCAGGATCCGGGCGGGAGGTGGAACACCGTGTCGCCCCAGCCCGTCGCAGCGAGAGCCGCGGTATGCCGCATCGACAAGGCGAGCACATCGACGTCGTCGGCCGTCGGGCCACGGCCGAATGCCAGGACGTGCTCGGCTCCGGGCCCCGCCGCGAACAACGGGACGTACGCGCCGTCCACGAAACTCTCCGACTTCTCCCGGCGCAGCCGCAGCGCACTCTTCACGACCGTGAACTTCGCGGGCACCGAACCGGATTCGCCGAGCAAGCCCTTGCGGATCGCGAAATCGACCGGACGCCGGTTGTCTGGGTCGACGAGGGAGTCGTCCCACAGTTCCGTCCCCTGGTAGACATCGGGAACGCCCGGCCCGAGAAGCTGCAGGAGCTTCTGCCCGAGGGATGCCGCGGCGACATGCTGCTCGAGTTCGGCGACCAGTCCGGTGAGAGCCACACCGACGGGTCCGCCGCACACGGCATCGAGCCAGTCCGTGACGGCGCCCTCGAACTCCGCGTCGACCTCTGTCCACGTGGAGCGGGTGCCGTTCTCGCGCAGCGCTTTCGTGGCGTAATTGTGGAGCCGCTCGCGCAGTTCCCCGGTGACAACACCGTCGGCCGGCCACACCCCGAACAGTGTCTGCCAGAGGAACAGCCCGATGGCGGCGTCGGGCGGCGGCGCGATCGCATTCCATTCGCCGAGCCGCTGTGACCACAGGTCGGAGACCTGGGACAGCACTCCGATACGAGCGCGCACGTCCTCGCTGCGTTTGGTGTCATGTGTCGACAACGTCGTCATCGCGCGGGGAAGACGACGTGCACGTTGGGTCCAGGAAAGGTGGAATTCGGCTGCGCCGAGGGAGAAGCGGCCCGGCTGCCCGCCGACTTCCTGCAGGGACACGAGCCGGGCAGCCCGGTAGAACAGGCAGTCCTCCACCGCTTTCGCGGTTGCCGCGCCACAGACCTGGCCGAAGCGTGCGGCTGCTTCGCCTCCGGTCGCGAGCGCCGTTGTGAGCATCCGGAGGGCGGGCTCGAGGTCCGGCTTCTCCCGGGCGACCTCGCCGACGATGCGGGGGAGCATCGTGGCGAGCGGAGCATAGTCGGCGCGGTAGACGGGCACCCGCGCCGCGACCGTGGTCACCGCATCGCGCAGGACTGCGTCCGAGAGTTCCTGTGCGGAGCCGGCCGCGCCGTATCCGGCGGTGTCCTTCCGGATCGCGCGGACGAGCCGGGCCACCTCCGGAGCAAGTCCGGACCGCAGCACCGAGCACTTGAGGTCGCGTTCCTGGGAATGCAACCACGCGGCGTCCCCGTCGGAGCCGGTGTAGGTCCGGGACACCGCGGTGAGCGCCTTGTCGCCGCGGGGGTCGACGAACACCGCGGCGAGTTCGTCGAGTGCGTCGTACCCCGTGGTGCCGTCGACCGGCAACGTCATGTCGAGGGGCTCACCCTCGGCGAGGATCTTTTCGATCACCAGCCAGCGCTGCGGTCCGATCAAGGAGCGCAGGCGCTCGAGGTACGCCGACGGATCGGCGAGACCGTCGGGATGGTCGACCCGCAGGCCGTCGACGAGGTCGTCGTCGATCCACGACGCGACCTGGGCGTGCACCGCGTCGAACACCCGCGGATCCTCGACCCGCACCGCGGCCAGATCGTCCACGGTGAAGAAGCGCCGGTATCCGATCAACCCCGAATCCCAGGGCACCAGCCGGTACGCCTGGCGTGCATGGATTTCGGCCGGGGTTCCGTCGTCGGTTCCCGGTGCGATCGGGAATCGCTTGTCGTAGTAGGCGAGCACGGGTTCGTCACCCGTGCGATCCACCGTCAGTTCCTGCACCGCGTCGGCGGAACCCAGCACCGGAAGGGCGATCCGGCCGTCGGCACCGTTGTCCTCCGACCAGTCGATGTCGAAGAACGACGCGTACGCCGAGTCGCGGCCGCGCCGCAGCACGTCCCACCACCAGGCGTTCTGGCGTGGGTCGCCCACGCCCACATGGTTGGGGACGATGTCGACGATCACGCCCATTCCGCGCGAGCGCACCTCTCGTACGAGGTGTTCGAAACCCGCACGCCCCCCGAGTGCCGGCGACACTGTGGACGGATCGACGACGTCGTATCCGTGATTCGATCCGGTGGTGGCGGTGAGCAGGGGAGACAGGTACACATGCGAGATCCCGAGGCCGTCGAGATAGTCGACGATGGAGACGGCGTCGGCGAACGTGAACGCGTCACCTCGCATCTGCAGCCGGTAGGTGGACAGCAACGGGAGTGAGGTCATGCGGTCCTCCGCAGCACCACCATCGAACGTGCTTCGACCAGGATCGGCTTTCCTGCGGTGACGCTGAACTCCCGCACGCCGTCCGCGACATCGGTATCGATTGCCACGGACCATTCGTCCGCGTGCGCGCCGTCGGGAGTCACGAACTCGATCGGTTCGTGGTGGGCGTTGAAGCACAACAGGAACGAGGTGTCGACGACGCGTTGCCCGCGCTGGTCCGGTTCGGGGATGCCCTCTCCGTTGAGGAACACCGCGAGCGACTTGCCGAAACCGCTGTCCCAGTGCTCTGGGGTCATCTCTTCCCCGGAGGGAGTGAGCCACGCGATGTCGCGGGACTGGTCGCCGCTGCGGATCGGCCGGCCCTCGAAGAAGCGACGACGCCGGAACACCGGATGCTCGGTTCGCAACGCGATGACATTGCGGGTGAACGCCACCAGATCGGCATTGGCCTCCGCGAGAGACCAATCCATCCACGACAATTCGTTGTCCTGGCAGTACACGTTGTTGTTGCCGCGCTGGCTGCGCCCCATCTCGTCGCCGTGCGCGAGCATCGGGGTGCCCTGCGACAGCACCAGCGTGGCGAGGATGTTGCGCTGCTGGCGCGCCCGCAGAGTCAGGACCTCGGGATCGTCGGTCGGACCTTCTACGCCGCAGTTCCACGACCGGTTGTGCGATTCGCCGTCCCGGTTGTCCTCACCGTTGGCGTCGTTGTGCTTGTCGTTGTAGGACACCAGGTCCGCGAGTGTGAAGCCGTCGTGCGCGGTCACGAAGTTGATGGACGCGCCGGGACGCCGGCCGGTGTCCTCGTACAGGTCGGACGAGCCGGTCAGGCGGGAGGCGAATTCCCCGAGGGTCGACGGCTCGCTGCGCCAGTAATCGCGCACCGTGTCGCGGTACTTGCCGTTCCACTCGGTCCACAGGCTGGGGAAGTTGCCCACCTGGTAACCACCTTCGCCGATGTCCCACGGCTCGGCGATGAGCTTGACCTGCGAGACCACCGGATCCTGTTGCACCAGATCGAAGAACGCCGACAGCCGGTCCACATCGTGCAGTTCGCGGGCGAGCGTGGATGCGAGGTCGAACCGGAAACCGTCGACGTGCATCTCCGTGACCCAGTACCGCAACGAATCCATGATCAGCTGGAGAGTGTGGGGATGCCGGGCGTTGAGGCTGTTGCCGGTCCCGGTGTAGTCCATGTAATGGGTCTTGTCGTCGTCCACGAGACGGTAGTACGCGGCATTGTCGATTCCGCGGAAGCTGATGGTCGGCCCGAGGTGGTTGCCCTCGGCGGTGTGGTTGTACACCACATCGAGGATCACCTCGATTCCCGCTTCGTGGAACGCGCGGACCATAGCCTTGAACTCGGCAACCGCCTCGCTCGGCTTCGACGACGACGAGTACTCCGTGTGCGGGGCGAAGAACCCGAAGGTGTTGTAGCCCCAGTAGTTGCGCAGACCCTGGTCGAGGAGCACCTGGTCGTGCATGAACTGGTGCACGGGCATCAGTTCGATCGCGGTGACCCCGAGGTCGAGCAGGTGGTCGATGACGGCGGGATGGGCGAGACCCGCGTAGGTGCCGCGCAGGTATTCGGGGACGTCGGGATGCGTGGCCGTCATCCCCTTGACGTGTGCCTCGTAGATCACCGTCTCGTTGTAGGGGCGCCGGGGATGCCGGTCGTTCGCCCAGTCGAAGAACGGGTTGATCACCACCGTCGTCATGGTGTGGCCGAGGGAGTCGAGCTGGGGGAAGTCGGCGTCAGGCGCGTCCGATTCCGCGCTCTCGTCGCTGTCGGACTCCGCGTCCGTGTCCGAGGGCAGCGCGTACGAGAACAACGACGCGTCCCCGTCGAAGTCACCGTCGAAGGCCTTGCCGTACGGGTCGAGCAGCAGCTTGCTCGGATCGCACCGGTGGCCGTTCTCGGGGTCGTAGGGGCCGTGGACCCGGTATCCGTACCGCTGGCCCGGCGAGACCGTGGGCAGATATGCGTGCCACACGTAGCCGTCGACCTCTTCGAGCGGAATGCGGGTCTCGGTGCCCTCACGCGAGATCAGGCACAGTTCGACTTTTTCGGCGATTTCGGAGAACAGTGCGAAGTTCGTTCCGGCGCCGTCGTACGTCGCACCGAGGGGGTAGGCACTACCGGGCCACACAGGGATCGGCTCCGGTGTTTCTTCGCTGGTATCCGTGGGGCTGGGCTGCATGACTGCACAGTAGCCGCACTCGGGCACATGAACTCGCCGGGCGTTCACCACCAGCCGGTAGCGGGACCCAGTTGCGCCTCGAGATCGGGTGTCATCGTGCGCACGTACGTCGTCGTGAGGTGGTTCTCGTCACGGTAGATCAGCACATTGCCCTCGACGACGCGGCAGACCTCGGGCCGGCACAGCGAATCCGACAGGTCGATCAAGCTCACGTTGGGGGAGAAGGCCGAGGCCTCGATCGCCGGGTCGACCGGGTCGAGGGCGTCGGCGCGCGCCACCGCACACGAGTCGGAGTTACCGCCACCTGCAAGGCAATCGGCAGCCCGGTAGCTCATGTCGTCGTGGAACAGCCACGGGTTGTCGCGGATCGCGACGACGGGGATGCCGTACTCGTCGAGTGTGCGCCACAGGTCGACGTACCAGAACGGGGTGAAATCGCCGGGCCCCTCGCCTTCGTCCTTCGTCCGCGTCGAGGTGGTGAACAGGTAGTCGGGAGGATCGGCCTGGAGTTCTGCCAGCACCTTCACCGACCATGTGTCGCACTCCACCGTCGGAGATTCCTCCGTGAGCTCCGCGAGCGGGTCCGAGAGCGGGCACCCCACCTTGAGATAGGTGTCGAGCCGGAAGCCGTGTTTCTTGCCGAGGGTGTCGAGTGCCGCGAGCCAGTGCTCGGAGTGGGAGCCTCCGGCGAGCACCATTCTCCGGGTCGACAACGGGTCGCCGTAGGTGCACGTCAGCGGTTCGCGGTTGGTGTGCTGGGCGATGCAGTGGTCGAGCGTCGCCGGCGGCAGATCCCGGTGTGCGACGAGCAGCGGGGGCTGGACGGGCTGCGGCTCGACGTCGACGAAGCCCTTCAGCGCAGCAGCACCGGGATACAGGTCGGGTGACAGTGCCACCACGCGCTCGAGGACATCGTCCTGACGGGCAACGTGGGTTGTCCAGCTTGCGGTCGCGGCCACGAGTGCGACACCGGCCACTGTGACGGACGCCACGAGAACCTTGCGGGTGCGGCCGGACTCGGACCGGCGGATCGGGTTCTCCAGCCATCGCGTGGTGGCCTCCGCGAGCGCGAGAGACACGGCGATCACGCCGAGGCCGCCGAGCAACCCGACCGAGGGCCTGTCCCGGAGCACCAGGTAGCCGATGAGTACCGGCCAGTGCCATAGATAGAGGGCGTAGGCGACGGCTCCGAGCCGTACCAGCGGGACGCTCGACAGCACCCGCGCGGTCGGTGTGTCGGCAACGCTGTCCCCGGCCCGGGTGTTACCGGCCACGACCAGCGCCATGGCCGCGCCGACCGGCACGAGCGCCCACGGTCCCGGGAAGAGACTGTTGCCGTCGAGGACGACACCACAGGCACACAGCACCGCCAGACCCACGACGCCCAGAACGATCCGCGCCGGACGGGGGACCCGCAGCCACGGGGCCACACAGGCGAGCACTCCGCCGAGTGTGAGCTCCCACATCCGGGCGGCGCTGTCGTAGTAGAGCCACGACTGGGGCACGTCAGCCAGGACGGCGTATGTGAGGGAGGCGACGGTGAGAATCGTGAGCAGCGCCGCGAGGGGAGCGCGGGCGGGTATCGATCTGCGTCGCAGGAACCACGTCGCGCCGAACACCACGATCAGTGCGCCGATGTAGAACTGGCCCTGGACCGAGATCGACCACAGGTGCTGCAGCGGGCTGACCATCGGGTCGGCCGCCAGGTAATCACTCGCTGTGCGCGCGAGATGCCAGTTCTGCATGAACAGCAGCGACGCACCGGTCTGCTCGGCGACGCGGAACCACTGCGTATACGGCAGCAGCGCCACAGCCGCGACGGTCGTCCCCAGCAGCACGAGCACCAGCGGCGGGAGCAGTCGCCTGCCCACCCGCCGCAACACCGGTCGCGGGTCCAGCGGGGCGTGCGACTCGGCAACCCGGAGCAGGGTGCCGACGAAGAAGAAACCGGAGAGCGCGAGGAAGACGTCGACACCGCCCGACACGCGTCCGAACCAGACGTGGAAGACCACGACGAGGGCGATCGCAAGGCCCCGCACGCCGTCGAGATCGGCGCGATACCCGAGACGGGTGCCCGGTGCCGCAGTGGCCTCCGGGGCCCGGTCCGAGGTGCGGACTGGCATACGTGTACTCCTCAGCGTCGTGGACTCGGCGGTGCCTCGGGCGGGACGCCGTGGAACACGCGAGCAGTTTTCCTGTGACCTTGGTACCCAGGAACTTGGGCAGACTACGTCCAATGCACCCGCCGATTCCAACCGCCTACAGTCGTGCCGTGGTTTCTCCCCGCATGTCCGCCGACCGGATCCGCACGCTCGACGCCGATCATCTGTGGCACCCGTACGGCGCGTTTCCGGCCTCCACGGAACCCCTGGTGGTGGACCGTGCGGCCGGTACGAGGCTGGTGCTCGCGGACGGACGCGAGCTTGTCGACGGCATGAGTTCGTGGTGGGCGGCGGTGCACGGTTACCGGCATCCGGTGCTCGACGCCGCGGTCACCGATCAGCTCGCGAAGATGAGTCACGTGATGTTCGGCGGACTCACCCACGCTCCGGCGGCGAGGCTCGCGGAGTTGCTCGTCGACATCTCGCCGGAGGGCCTGGACAAGGTGTTTCTCGCCGACTCCGGATCGGTGTCGGTCGAGGTGGCCGTGAAGATCGCGTTGCAGTATCAACGGGCTGTCGGCCGTCCCGAGCGACGTCGCCTCCTCACGTGGCGGGGTGGGTACCACGGGGACACGCTCGCCCCCATGAGTGTGTGCGACCCGGAGGGCGGCATGCACGCGATGTGGACGGACGTGCTGGCCAGGCAGGTTTTCGCGCCGGCGCCTCCCCGCGGGTTCGATCCCGGTTACGTCGCTGCCTTCGAGTCGGTCCTGACCGAGCACGCGCACGAACTCGCCGGGGTGATCGTCGAGCCTGTCGTGCAGGGGGCGGGAGGTATGCGCTTCCACGACCCGGCGTACCTGCGCGAGTTGCGGCGCATGTGCGACGAACACGGATTGGTACTGATCTTCGACGAGATCGCGACCGGGTTCGGGCGGACCGGGGAGATGTTCGCCGCCGACCACGCCGGCGTCGCGCCCGACCTGATGTGTGTGGGGAAGGCGCTGACGGGCGGCTACCTGACCCTGGCGGCAGTGCTTTGCACGACGCACGTCGCAGAAACGATCAGTGCCGGGGAGGGCGGCGGTGTCATGCACGGGCCCACCTTCATGGCGAATCCACTCGCGTGCGCCGTCGCGGTCGCGTCGACCGAGCTTCTGTTGTCGCGGGACTGGCGGGCCGAGGTGGCCGATCTCACTGCCGGGCTCGTGTCCGGGCTGGCGACGGCGCGCGATCTTCCGGGAGTGACCGACGTGCGGGTGCTCGGCGGAATCGGGGTGGTCGAAACCCGGGAACCGGTCGACATGCGGGCGGCGACCGCGGCGGCGGTGGAGGCGGGCGTCTGGCTGCGGCCGTTCCGGAATCTCGTCTACACGATGCCGCCGTACGTGTGCACGCCGGAGGATGTCGCCGCGATCACCGCGGGTGTGGTCGCTGCGGCTGCCACGGTGCGGGGCTGAACACCCGGGGCTACCGTACTTGAACACTGTTCAAGTACGGTAGCGCCATGTCCACCTCCGCCGGTCTCGCCTGGCTCGACCACGCCGCGGAACGGCGACGGGTCGCCGGTCTGCACCGAGAACTCGTTCCCCGCACCGTCGCCGCACCGATCGTCGATCTCGCATCCAACGACTACCTCGGGCTCGTCCGCCATCCGGAGGTGCTGGCCGCGGCGACGGCCGCGCTACGCCGCTGGGGCGGCGGTGCCACCGGATCGCGACTGGTTACGGGCACCACCGCCGAACACGAGTTGCTCGAACGCGAACTCGCCGAGTTCACCGGCGCAGAAACCGGATTGGTGTTCTCGAGCGGATACGCCGCCAATCTCGGCGCTGTCACCGCGCTGGCGGGCAGGGACACCGTCGTCGTCTCCGACGCGGGATGCCACGCATCGCTCGTCGACGCGTGCAGGTTGTCCCGGTCGAGGATCGTCGTCACCCCGCACGGTGACGTCCGGGCGGTCGCCGGCGCCCTCGCCGCACGCACCGAACCGAGGGCGCTGGTCCTCACCGATTCGGTGTTCAGCACCGACGGCGACCTTGCCCCGCTGCGCGACCTGCACGAGGCGTGCCGCACCCACGGCGCACTCCTCCTCGTCGACGAAGCCCACGGGATCGGGGTCCGGGGAGCGGGCGGCCGCGGCCTCGTCCACGAGACTGGCCTGGCCGGGCAGCCGGACGTGATCGTCACCGCCACCCTGTCGAAATCGCTGGCCTCCCAAGGGGGTGTGGTTCTCGCGGACGCCCGGGTGCGTGAACACCTGATCGACACCGCCCGCACGTTCATCTTCGACACCGGACTCGCTCCCGCCGCGGTCGGTGCCGCGCGCGGAGCCCTGAAGGTGCTCCGCGCCGAGCCCGGACTCGCCGGCGCGGTCCTCGAGCAGGCGGCGCATCTCGCCAGGGTGACGGGTGTACTGCCGCCACCCTCCGCGGTGGTGTCGGTGATTATCGGCGGCCCGCACGTCGCGGCACGTGCGGCCCGGCGATGCCGCGAGCGCGGCGTGCATGTGGGCTGCTTCCGCCCGCCCTCGGTGCCCGAGGGAACCTCCCGCCTGCGCCTGACCGCACGGGCGAATCTCTCCCAGCACGAACGCGCCCTGGTGGACTCGGTACTCGCCGAGGTAGTGGCCGAGGCCCGCACGTGACCACGCTGTGTATCACCGGCACATCCACCGGAGTCGGAAAAACCGTCGTGACCGCCGCGCTCGCGTCACTCGCCACGAGCCGGGGACTGCGGGTCGCGGTGTGCAAGCCGGCGCAGACCGGGGTCGGCGACGGCGAACCCGGCGACCTCGCCGAGATCGTCCGGCTCACCGGAACCGATATCGAGACCGTCGAACTCGCCCGATACCCCGACCCACTCGCGCCCGACACCGCAGCCCGGCGCTCGGGACGGCCGTTGCTCGATCTCGACCGAACCGTCGACGCGGTGCGTGCGCTCGAGGACACCGCCGACCTCGTCCTCGTCGAAGGCGCCGGCGGCGTGCTGGTCCGTCTCGGTGCCGCCGGGTTCACACTCGTCGATCTCGCCGGGGCGCTCGGCGCACCGACGGTGGTGGTCGTGGCCGCGGGCCTCGGAACCCTCAATCACAGCGCGCTGACCGTCGGGGCGCTGCGCGCGGCCGCCGTGGAATGCCGCGGACTCGTCATCGGCAGCAGTCCTGCCACACCGGATCTGGCGGAGCGCTGCAACGTCGGTGACCTGCCCGCGGTCACGGGTGTTCCACTGCTCGGTTCCGTACCCGAAGGGGCGGCCGCCCTCACGTCCGCGGAGTTCGCGCGCGCTGCGCCCCGCTGGTTGCGTGACGTTCCGGTCTAGGACGGCGAGTGCGCCACCACCCGGATACCGACTCCCGCGAACCCGGTGCGTCGCACCTCGTCGATCACGAATCCGGCCCGTTGCAGGTAGACGACGGGGTCGCGGGTGAGGTGATCTGCTCCGAACCGAATCGACACAGGTTCGAGCACGCGCATCGCCGCTGTCACCGCTCTGCTGGTGGAAGGACCGTGCTCGGCGAGCACGACCTTGCCGCCGGGCACGAGTACACGCATCGCTTCACGCGCGGCCGACTCCGGATCGGGGATGGTGCAGAACGTGAGCGTCGACAGCACGGTGTCGACCGATGTGTCCGGGACGGAGAGCGACTGCACGTCGCCGCGGACCACGGCGCAGTGGTCGAGCCCGTATTCCTCGATGCGCCGCCGCGCCAGCCGCAACATGCCCTCGGAGAGGTCCACCCCGAGGACTTCGGTGACATCCGGCCCGTACAGGGGCAGATTGAGCCCCGTACCGACGGCGATGTCGAGCACTCGGCCACGGGCCTGCTCGACCGCCCATTGCCGGGGACGGCCGAGCAGGCGTCGCTCGACGACACCGATCTGCGAGTCGTATCGATCGGCCATGGCGTCGAAGACCTGCGCAATTCGTGCGTTGTCCGGCTGCGCCACGAGCCCTCCGTTCCGGGTGCCGGTGTGCGAGGGAAGGCAACCGCTCTTCGCAAACCGGAAACGGCTCGGGAGTACGCACACCTGTCGTAGTGTGAATGCAATCACATGGAGTCGGCGGGCGTCGGCGTGCCGACCGTTTTCCTCGGAGGTACGGATGTCCACCACCGATATGCACGAGCTGCAGAACGCGATCGGCCAGCTACGCCGATGCGTCGGGTCGCTACGGTCGCGCTACGGCGACGCCGCGCCGGTCCGCAGGCTCACCAACGACCTCGACCGGCTCGACATCGACGCGCGTGACTTCCAGGAGACACCGCCGCGTTCGCTGTGGGCGGCATCCGAGGACCGCATCCCGATTCCGGATTCGCCCTACGACGAGTCGTTGTTCCGCGGAGTCGACGCCGACGACGAAGGACTCGGCGGATTGCACGGGGAGCGGTGAGCGCCCCTGCCGGCGCCGGGGTCCGAAGTGCGGCCCGGGCGCGCATCGCCGCGCGCACATTACGGACCGATCGGTGGTGGCAGACACCTGCGCTGACCGTTCTCGGTCTGGCCGCGTTCATCGTCTACGCCACCGTGCGGTCGTTCACGCGCTCTGCCTACTGGGTCGACGAGTACCACTACCTCACGCCGTTCTATTCACCGTGTGTCAGCGCCTCGTGTTTGCCGGGTTCGTCGCACTTCGGCGTGTGGGTCGGCGAACTCCCGCGGTGGATTCCGCTGGCGTTCGTCTCGCTGCCGTTCCTGCTGCTGTTCCGGCTCACCTGCTACTACTACCGCAAGGCGTACTACCGGTCGTTCTGGTTGTCGCCACCGGCCTGCGGTGTTGCGGAACCGCACCGGACGTATACCGGCGAAACCCGATTCCCCCTCATCGTGCAGAACTCGCACCGCTACTTCTTCTACATCGGGTTCGTCATCTCGCTGGTCAACACGTACGACGCGATACTCGCGTTCCACAGTCCGAGCGGCTTCGGGTTCGGACTCGGGAACGTGATCCTGGTCGTGAACGTGATCTTGTTGTGGGGGTACACGCTCTCTTGTCACTCCTGCCGGCACGTCACCGGTGGCAGGCTCAAGCATTTTTCGAAACACCCTGTGCGCTACAAGATCTGGACGTTCGTCTCGAAGATCAATGCGCGGCACATGCAGTTCGCGTGGATCACTCTGGGCACGCTGGTCCTCACCGACTTCTACATCATGCTCGTCGCGAGCGGCACCATCTCCGACCTCCGATTCATCGGCTGACAGACCGGTACGACCGGCACCACACGAGGCACGACGCGATACGGAAAGGCACTACACATGGGGGAAGTCGAGCGGCACGACTACGACGTGGTCGTGATCGGAGCGGGGGGAGCCGGACTGCGGGCGGTCATCGAGGCTCGGCAACGCGGACTGAGGGTCGCGGTCGTCTGCAAGTCGCTCTTCGGCAAGGCCCACACCGTGATGGCGGAAGGCGGGTGCGCCGCCGCGATGGGCAACGCCAACTCGCGCGACTCCTGGCAGGTCCACTTCAAGGACACGATGCGCGGCGGAAAGTTCCTCAACAACTGGCGCATGGCAGAACTGCACGCCCGTGAGGCGCCGGACCGGGTCTGGGAACTCGAAACCTACGGGGCGCTGTTCGACCGCACCCCGGACGGGCGGATCAGCCAGCGCAACTTCGGCGGGCACACCTATCCGCGACTCGCCCACGTCGGCGACCGGACCGGCCTCGAACTGATCCGCACGATGCAGCAGAAGATCGTCTCGCTGCAACAGGAGGACTTCGCCGCGACCGGCGACTACGAGGCGAAGGTGAGGGTGTTCTCCGAATGCACCATCACCGAACTCCTTCTCGACGGGCAGGGCCGCGTCGCGGGCGCCTTCGGATACTGGCGGGAATCGGGCAGGTTCGTCCAGTTCACGGCGCCGGCCGTCGTCATCGCGACCGGGGGAATCGGCAAATCCTGGAAGGTGACCTCCAACTCGTGGGAGTACACCGGGGACGGGCACGCCCTCGCGCTGCGTGCCGGTGCCTCACTGATCAACATGGAATTCGTCCAGTTCCACCCCACGGGCATGATCTGGCCGCCGAGCGTGAAGGGCATCCTCGTCACCGAAGGGGTCCGCGGTGACGGCGGTGTCCTGAAGAACTCCGAAGGGGAGCGGTTCATGTTCTCCTACGTCCCGCCGGTGTTCAAAGGGCAGTACGCGGAGACGCCCGAGGAGGCGGACCGCTGGTACGAGGATCAGGAGAACAATCTCCGCACGCCCGACCTGTTGCCGCGCGACGAAGTGGCACGGGCCATCAACTCCGAGGTCAAAGCGGGTCGCGCCACCCCGCACGGAGGCGTATTCCTCGATATCGCGTCGCGGATGCCCAGCGCGGAGATCATCCGGCGATTGCCGTCCATGCATCACCAGTTCCTCGAACTCGCGGACGTCGACATCACCCGGGAGGCGATGGAGGTCGGCCCGACATGCCACTACGTGATGGGCGGCATCGAGGTCGATCCCGACACCGGCGCGGCGTCGGTACCGGGCCTGTTCGCGGCAGGGGAGTGCTCGGGAGGGATGCACGGATCCAATCGTCTCGGCGGTAACTCGCTGTCGGATCTGCTGGTGTTCGGCCGTCGTGCAGGGCTCGGTGCCGCCGACTACGTGCACGGTCTCACCACCCGGCCCGAAGTAGCCGACGAAGCGGTGGAAGAGGCGGCCCGCACAGTGCTTTCACCGTTCGATCCCGCCGACCACGACGAGGTGGAGAACCCGTACACGCTGCACCAGCGGCTACAGGGCGTGATGCACGACCTCGTGGGCATCATCCGCACAGCCGACGAGGTGGAACGCGCGCTCGCGGAACTCGACGACCTGCGCGCGCGGATCCCCAACATTGCGGTGGAGGGGAACCGGCAGTACAACCCGGGCTGGCACCTCGCGCTGGATCTGCGCAACATGCTGCTCGTGTGTGAGTGCGTGGCGCGGGCGGCGTTGCTGCGCACCGAGAGTCGCGGCGGTCACACGCGCGACGACCATCCCTCGATGGACGCGAACTGGCGGCGGACATTGCTGGTGTGCCGCAAGTCCGGTGAGGACCGCATCATCCCTGAGGTGTCCGTCGAACGGGAACAGCAGACCCCGATGGATCCGGAACTGCTCGAACTCTTCGATATCGAGGAACTCGCCAAGTACTACACCGACGAGGAACTCGCCGGTCACCCCGGACGGAGGCACTGAGATGGCCGACAGTGAGGGCTACACCGCCGAGTTCAGGATCTGGCGCGGGGACCGCGACGGCGGGGAACTGCAGGAGTATTCGGTGCGGGTCAACGAGGGTGAGGTGGTCCTCGACATCCTCCACCGACTCCAGGCCACCCAAGTGCCGGACCTCGCGGTGCGATGGAACTGCAAAGCCGGCAAATGCGGTTCGTGCTCGGCGGAGATCAACGGACGCCCGCGTCTGACGTGCATGACCCGTATGTCGCTCTTCGAGACGGACGATCCGATCGTCGTCACGCCCTTACGGGGTTTCCCGGTCATCCGTGACCTCGTCACCGACGTGTCGGGCAACTACGCCAAGGCCCGGGAGATTCCGGCGTTCGCGCCTCCCCCGGACCTCGCGCCGGGGGAGTACCGCATGCAGCAGATCGATGTGGAACGCTCGCAGGAATTCCGCAAATGCATCGAATGCTTCTTGTGTCAGAACGTATGTCACGTGACGCGCGACCACGAGGAGAACCGGCCCGCGTTCGCGGGACCCCGGTTCTTCATCCGCCTCGCCGAACTCGACATGCACCCGCTCGACGTCGCGGACCGGCGCGACCTCGCTCAGGACGAAGCCGGACTCGGCCTCTGCAACATCACCAAATGCTGCACCGAGGTCTGCCCCGAATACATCCACATCACCGACAACGCCATCATCCCGATGAAGGAACGGGTGGCCGGTCGCCGGTACGACCCGGTCGTGTGGCTGGGCAACAAGCTGTTCCGGCGCTGACCTACCCGCGCGGTCGTCAGCTGACGCGCTCGCTCAGAAGCGGCACCAACTGCTCGAGCGCGAACGGAATCGACAGGGCCGAGTTCAGCGAGATGGCGTTGGCGATGTCGCTGCCGCTGTCGAGGACGAGGAAACGGCCGTCCCGCACGGCAGGAAGCTGCTGGAACAAGGGGTTGTCGGTGACCTCGGAGGTCTCGACGAAGATCGGCAGCACGACGAGCAGGTCGGCGTCGAGCATGCCCAGGTTCTCCTCCGAGACCGGGATGAAGAAGCTGTCCGTCTCCACGGCCTCCACGGCCGGGTTGTTGACGAACCCGAGGTCCTGCAGGAACTGCACGCGCGCGTCGCCGGAGACGTACGCACCCCATCCGTCCGAGGTGTAGGCGGCGACGGTGACGGTCTTGCCGGCGAACTCCGGATGCTCCGCCGCCGCGGTGGCGAACTGTTCGTCGATGTCCGCGACCACTTCGGCACCCTTGTCGGGGACGCCGAGCGCGGAGGCCACCATCGAGATCTGCTCGTCGCGCGGCGTCAGATATGCCGTGGCGCCCTTCGGGGGACCGACCGTGGTGGCGATCGCCGAGAGCGTGTCGTACCGGCCCTGATCGCCCGAACTGGCGGTGTCGAGGATGAGATCGGGTGCCAATGCGGCGATCTGCTCGAAGGACGGGTCGACGGTACCGATGATCTCCGGAGACTCCGAGTAGCCGTTCTCGACCCACGGGCCGACTCCGTCGCCACCGAAGGCCAGCCAGTCGCTCACGCCGACGGGCTGGACGCCGAGCGCCAGTGCCGTCTCCGCGTCGCCCCATCCGAGGGCGGCGACGCGCTCGGGCTGTGATTCGACGGTCACATCACCGAACATGGTGGCGATGGTGGCGGGAAACGCTCCGGATCCGTTGTTGCTCGTCTCGTCGGCCGAATCGCTGTCGGTCGAGCCGCACGCTCCCACGGCGAGCGTGGTGGCCGCCATCAGCGCCACAAGTCGGAGTTTCACAGGTGTCCTCGTTTCACTTGCCGGTGCACGTCGTATGTGCGTTAGGTGATCCTAACCCCCGGTGGGGGCGGCACGGTATCTCGGCGGCCGAGTTACATCGACTGTGCCCATCGACCGATATCGCCACGTTCGAGCGCGAGTGCGAGCAGGTCCGGGAAACGGTCCGGGGTGCACGCGAACGCCGGCACGCCCAGAGCGCCGAGCGCCGCCGCATTGTCCCGGTCGAACGCCGGAGCGCCGTCGTCCGATAGCGCGAGCAACACCACCACCTGGACCCCGGCGGCGAGCATCTCGCGCACCCGGGAGAGCATTTCGGCCCGGATGCCGCCCTCGTACAAGTCGGAGATCAGCACGAACAGCGAGTCCGTGGGGCGCGTGATGAGGGTCCGGCTGTAGGCGATCGCCCGGTTGATGTCGGTGCCCCCGCCCAGTTGCGTGCCGAACAGCACGTCGACAGGGTCGGTGAGCTTGCCCGTGAGGTCCACCACGGCGGTGTCGAAGACGACGAGGGAGGTACGCAGCGCCTGCATCGAGGCGAGCACCGCAGCGAAGACCGCCGCGTACACCACGCTCGACGCCATCGATCCCGACTGGTCCACGGCGAGCACCACGTCCCGCTGCACCGCCTGGGAGCGTCGCCCCAAGCCGACGAGACGCTGCGGAACCACGGTGCGATAGTCGGGTTGGTAGTGCGCCAGATTGGCGCGGATCGTGCGGTGCCAGTCGATGTCGCGAGTTTTCGGATTCGAGGTCCGGGACGATCGGTCGAGGGCTCCCGACACCGAGGTCCGGGTGCGCTGGGCGATGCGTTCCTCGACCTCACGGACGACTTTTCCGACGACCGCTCGTGCTGTCGCCCTGGTGGTCTCGGGCATCACGCTGTTGAGGCTCAGCAGGGTGCCGACGAGATGCACGTCGGGTTCGACGGCGTCGAGCAGTTCCGGTTCGAGCAGCAGCCTGTCGAGTCCGAGGCGGTCGACCGCGTCGCGCTGCATCACCTGCACGACCGTCGTCGGAAAATACGTGCGGATGTCGCCGAGCCAGCGTGCGACCTTCGGGGCCGAGGCGCCCAGTCCGCCGCTGCGCGGTCCTCCGGTCCCGTCCGCGTCGGTGTCGTACAACGCGGCGAGGGCCGCGTCCATCGCCGAATCGGTTCCCGCGCCCAGCGCGGTGGTGGATTCTTCCGCGGCATCGCCGAGGAGAAGTCGCCAGCGCCGCATTCGCTCGTCGAAATCCGTTGTCATGCCGGGACCCCCAGAATCAAGGCGGTTGCCGCGACTGCGCGACGGCCGCGTTCGGCGTCGAGTGCCGCAGAGGTGCGGTGCTCGGGGCCCCCTCGCACAGCCCGGCCGAGCAGGCTGCGTTCCCCGTGTGCGAACGAACCGAACGTGCGTCGCAGCACGGGCAGGACGTCGACGAATTCCTCGGAGCGCAGATCCGACACCCACGTGTCGATCAGGGACAGCAGATCGCGGTCGTGCACGAGCAGCAGCCCTCCACCGCCGACGAATCCGTCGATCCAGCGTGCCTTCGCGGCCGCCGCGGACCCCACCGACAACGCGCGGGCGACCCGCACAGCGGTCGCGCGTTCGTCCAATCTCCCCACATCGCGAAGCATCCGGACCGTCCGGCCGGTGAGCACGCCGTCGACATCGTCGCGGTCGCACACCGAAGCGAGCGTGTCGAGCCAGCGTTCCGTCGCGCCGGGATCGTCGCGCAATGCCAGAGCCGTGTGCACCTCGTCGACGGCGTTTCGTACCGTGTCGGCGGCGTCGGTGTCGAGCCCGGTGACGGCGGACGGCAGGCCCGCGCAGACGCGAGCGAGGACCGCATCGGCGACATGCACCAGCGAGGACAGATCGGTCCCGCGCACATCGCCGTAGCGGACCGTACGGATCAGCGACGGGAGTGCCGACATCAGATGCAGCACATCGTGATCGAGCGCGGCGGCCGCGTCGATCGCAGTGACCAGTTGGGGCACCGCGTCGCGCAGATCCGCGAGCAATGCCTGTTCGAGCAGGTCGGTGACCTCGCCGAGCGTGGTGCCCGCGGTCCGGGCGCGGTCGAGCACCGTGGCTGATGCGGCGGCCTCGACGGTGGTGCCCCACCGGGACGCCTCCACGATGGCGACCGCCAGTTCCGGATCCCATTGCAGCGACCAGGTCTCGCGAAACGTTCCCGTCGAACGCACCGCGCTCTCGGCCGGTAGCGCCCACTCGATCCCGAGCAGCGACAACTTGTGCAACAGGCGGGATCGTTGCAGATCGAGATCTTTGCGGAGGTCGAGGTCCAGCTTCTTGGCGATCGGGGCGCGTTTGAGCCGAAGGCTTTTCGAGCGCGCCTGCAGGTCGGCGTCCAGCGGAACCGTCGGGGTGTCCTCGGGAACCGCGCCGAGTGCTTCTCCGATCACGAGTGTGCGCGCCACGAAGTCGAGCAGCACCTCGTCGCCGTCGCACAGGACCGCACGGGTGGCCTCGACGGCCTCCGCCAAACCGGGCACTGCACGGCCGCGCAGCGCCGCGAGCGTATCGGCGAGGCGGGTCGCTTCGATGACATGCGCGCTCGAGACCGGGAGGTCTTCCTCGCGCAACACCCGCGCGACGCGGGTGAACCAGCGTGCGGTCGTGTCGTCCGGGTAGCGGAAGAGGTGGTCGTACCAGCCGGGCGAGGTGATGCCGGCGCCGTAGCCGGACGCGGCAGAGAGCCGCGAATGGGTCCACGGCACCCACGTGAGCGCCGCTTTCACCTTCGGAAGACCTCTGAGCACGCGCGCGTCCGGCGCCGCCGGACCGAGCGGGCCGCTCAGGGCGGGCGCGTGCATCGCCCCGCACACGACGGCAATGTTGCGGGCACCGGCCTTGACGGCCGTGCGCAACACCTGCCGCATGTGGGCTTCGCGGCGCGCCGTGTGCTCGTCGAGTTCCACGTCGGCGCGCAAGGCCGCCATCGCCGCAGTGATCTCGTCGAACGCTCCGGCCCCCGACTCCTCCTCCGCCGAGGCATGCTCGATCACGGCATCCCACCACTGCTCGAAGTCGTCGTAACCCGCCGCGGACGCCAGCGCCGCGAGCGGGTCGGTGCGCTCCGCAGATTCCGGAGAACGGTCCGCGGCCAACGATACTGCCGCCGGAAGGTCGCAGAAGCGCACGTCGGCGTCGTGCAGGATCGCCCAGCGCAATGCCTGCCACTCCGGCGAGAACGCCGCGAACGGCCAGAACGCCGCGCGCGCGGGTTCGTCGCGCACGTAGGCGAGCAGCGCGACCGGCGGTTGCATCTCGTCGGATGCGGCAAGGGCGAGGAACGGATCGGCGTCGGTCGGTCCCTCGATCAGGACGGTGTCGGGCTCGAACTCCGCGAGGGCGCGCAGCACCGCCCGCGCCGACCCCGGCCCGTGGTGCCGGATGCCGAAGACCCGGATTTCGGCGCCGTCGCTCACCCGGTGATCTCCCGGCATGCGCGATAGAAGTCCGCCCACTCGGGACGCTCCCGCACGACCGCCTCGAGATATTCGTTCCACACCACGCGGTCGGCGACCGGGTCCTTCACCACCGACCCGAGGATGCCCGCGGCGATGTCGGTGGAGCGCAGGACTCCGTCACCGAAGTGCGCCGAGAGCGCCAGCCCACCGGTGACCACGGAGATCGCTTCGGCGGTCGACAAGGTGCCGGACGGCGACTTGAGTTTGGTGCGTCCGTCGGTGGTCACACCCTGGCGCAGTTCCCGGAACACAGTGACCACGCGCCGGATCTCCTCGGCGGCAGCAGGGATCTTCGGGAGTTCGAGCGAGGTTCCGAGTTGTTCGACGCGACGGGTCACGATCGCGACCTCGTCCTCTTCGCTGGCGGGCAGGGGGAGCACCACGGTGTTGAATCGTCGTCGCAGCGCCGAGGACAGTTCGTTGACGCCCCGATCGCGATCGTTGGCGGTGGCGATCACGTTGAAGCCCTTGCTCGCCTGCACTTCGATGCCGAGTTCGGCGACGGGCAGCGTCTTTTCCGACAGGATCGTGATGAGGGCGTCCTGCACGTCCGCGGGGATGCGGGTGAGTTCCTCGATGCGGGCGATGGCACCGTCGCGCATCGCCGTCATGATCGGCGACGGGACGAGCGCGTCCGCAGACGGTCCTTCGGCGAGCAGTCGCGCGTAGTTCCAGCCGTAGCGGACCGAGTCCTCGGACGTGCCGGCCGTGCCCTGGACCAGTCGGGTCGACGACCCGCTGATCGCAGCGGAAAGATGTTCGGACACCCACGTTTTGGCGGTACCCGGGACACCGAGCAGCAACAAGGCGCGGTCGGTGGCGAGGGTGGCCACCGCGACCTCCATCAGACGTCGCGGGCCCACGTACTTGGGGCTGACGACGGTGCCGTCGGACAGTTCGCCGCCCAGCAGGTACGTCACCACCGCCCACGGCGACAGGTGCCAGGACGGCGGGCGGGGCCGGTCGTCGAGCCGCGCCAGCGCCGCGAGTTCGTGCGCGTACTGCTGCTCCGCATGGGGGCGCAACAGCGTTGGTTCGGAAACGGCGTCGGTCAACTCAGCTCCTCGTGAAGGGTCTTGCGCAGGGTCAAGGTGTCGGCGGCCGTCGCGAACAGGTTCAGCCGGTCGAGGTGGTCGGTGCGGTTCGCGGCGTCGGCGAGCAGTTCGGTGAGCTCGAACGGTGCGCGATGCGCGATCAGCGCGAGGATCGTCCGGAACGAGCGGACGCCGGTTCCCTCATCGCCGTACAGCGCGATGAGTACCTTCTCCGCCAGATCCCGGGGCCACGGCGCGGGGAGAGCGCCGAGCAGGTCGGGGTCGAGCAGGGCGCGGCCGGCCGAGTCGTGCAGATGCGCCACCAGTACGGGGCGGGGCAGCGCCTGCGCGACGTCGGCACCGACCGTGCCGTCGCGGCGCAGCAGTGCGGCGGCCCATTCTCCGTTGCGATGCAGGGCAGTGGCCGCAGCCCAGCCCGCGTCGAGCGCCTCGCGTGCGGGTTCGCCGACGCGGTACCCGAGTACCTGCCGGGCGGTCGGAGCGATGTGCTGCCACGCGGACGGAGGAGCGGAGGACACGACCGTCGTCAGCCGGCGCATCGCGACACCACCCGGCCGGGAGGCGCCCTCGTCCACGCCGTCGCGCAGCGCTTCCGCGTCGAGTCGGTCCGGGACCTCGACCACGAGATCGCCGTCGTCGACGCGTGTCCACTCCCGCACCCGCCGGGACATCCGCTCGGCAAAATCGGAGTCGGGGAGGCGGCGCAGCAACCCGAGGGCGGTCGCGCGGACCTTGCGGCTGCGGTCGTCGAGCGCGTGCTCGAGCAAGGCTTCGTCGTGCTCGCCGAGGCCGTTCGTCAGCAGTTCGAGCAGCGCCGCTCGCTGCGCCGCCGTCTCCGACGACCACGACGCCGTCAGTCGCGCTGCGGCGGCATGGGGGTCGGCGGCCCGCGCCACCGCGAACCATCGGCGGCGCTGCGCAGGCGAGCCGTGCAGCCAGAGTCGTTCGTCGGCCGGGTCGGGTGTGACGAGGTGGGACCACTCCGGGTTGAGCGCCGCCACCCACTGGCCGCGGGCGCCGGCGAGGCGCAGCAGGTGCTCGCGGTGTGGGGTGTCGGGCGCGGCGAACCACAGCAGATCCACCACGATCTCGTGCGGTGCCCGGAACCGCTCGGCGAGCGCGAACCACTCCGGAAGAAGGGGCGAGCGGACGACGAGCAGTCCACGCAACCGCTCGGCTGCCGCCGGTGGGAGCGTGAGGCGGTCGTCGTCCGGGGCAGGGCTCGGCAGTGTGCGCACCGTGGGGAGGGTCGCGGCGGTGAGGAACGCGGACTCGAGGGCGGCGGCCGCGAGCAGACGCGAAGCCGGATCGCCGGTCAGCGCCGTCGCCGCGTCCGCGGTGTGCAGCGTCGACGTTGCCGGTGCCGAGCGGGCTGTGCCGAGCAGCGCCGCGGTCGACAGGGTTTCGAAGGTCTCCGTCACAGTGACAACTCCTGTCCTGCCGTGAACAACGACGCCGGTGCCAGGCGGGTACCGTCCCAGTCTCCGCATACCGTCAGCGGGTGGCCACCCGCGCCCGGGAGTAGTCGCCCCCCCGTGTCGGCGGCACCGCCGCGCGGCAGCGCGCGCCCGGGCCGGTCGGCGCGGTGCCCGGCCCCGGCCGCTCCGCCCGGACCGCCGCGGTCGAGCAGCATCGGCCACGAGCGGATCCACGGGTCGGCGCCCAGCACACGGGCGTACTCGTCGAGTGCCGCATCGAAATCCGGTGCGGTCCCGGGCAAGGAGGCAGGCAGCGTGGTGAACGGTTCGGGATCGGCGTACCGCTCGCCGACGAGCGCGCGGAGCGGTGCGGCACCGGGATAGAAATGCAGGTCGGCGTCGACGAGCATGCCCGGCGGGGGAGTCGCGTCGGGGAACCGGGCGGTGCCGTGGGAGAAATCCAGAAGGATCGCCCAGCGTCCGGTGTCGCGGCCACGTAACCACACCTTGCGGGTGAACAGTCGGCTGTCCTCGGAGATGCGGGTCGCGAGTACCTGCCATCGGTCGCGGACGGGCGGCTCGGAACGCACGTCGTCGGCGCGGGTGGGGAATCCGAGGTGGGTGCGCACCGACCGCGCGAGAGGGTCGGGCAGGTCGTCGATCTGCCGGTACGCGACCACCAGCAGATGCAGACGCGCGTACTCGGTGAGCACCCGGGCGGGCCAGTCCACCTCGGTCGCGACGACCCCGGCGAGAGCGCGCAGTGTCGAGGCGACGCCGGGGACCTGCGCATCGACCATGCGAGCCGCGATGTCGTCGTAGGTGGAGTACCCGTGGTCGACGGCACCGAGACCGCTGCGGATCCGGTCGGTCAGCCAGCGGTCGAGTTCGTCGAGCCCGGCGGCCGCGCGCTCGGCGCGGCGCTGGACGGTCGCCGGATCGGGAGCCTTTGCGGGTTCGTCGCCCGGCTCATCCGGGGGAGTGGTCTGCGCGGCGCGTGACGCGAGCCATTCGGTGACCGAGCCGGGTGGGTCAGCCTTCGGCACCATGCCGTCGGACCAGCGCATGAGCAGGGCGAGTGCGTGCTTGCACGGGAGTTTCCGGCTCGGGCACGTGCATGTGTAGGCGGGGCCGTCGAGGTCGATCGCGGTGCGGTAGACAGCGGTGCCCCGGCCGCGGCATTCGCCCCAGAGCGCGCCGTCCTGCCGCCCCGTATCGATCCACCCCGACACCAGTCCGCGCGCAGCGGTCAGCGAGGACGGATCAGGTGCGGCGGCAGCGATCCGATCGGGGGGCCAGGGGCTTGTCACGTCCTGAGAACGTACGGCAGGGTTCCGACAGCGACCGAATCGTCAGGATGTGGCACGGGTGTTCAAACGCCTCCGGATGCCGTCGACGAAGAGTGTCAGGCCGAAGTCGAAACGGATGGCGGGATCACCGTCGAGGAGATCGTCGTCCGAGGTCGGCGCCGTCTCCGTCGCGACATCGGGCGATACCGGCCCCCGCGTCAGCGCGCCGAGTTCGGCGAGTTGCGCGCGGGACTGCTCGTCGACGGTGTGGCCGAGTACATAGTGCAGCAGCGCGTAACCGGCGAGTTCGGCGTGCGCGCGGGAAAGCCCTCCGCGCTGCGCCGCGGCGACGAACGCATCGCGGGCGCGGGAAGTGGTCAGCCGCGACGCGTAGGTGGATGCGACGAGTTCGGCGCCGTCGCGATGGGCGAGCAGAGCGGAGCGCAACCGGTGGGCGAGTTCGGTGAGCGCATCGTCCCAGTCGGGGGAGTCCGGTTCCGCGTCGACGCCGTCGAGGATGCGGTCGGCCATCGCGCCGAGAAGAGTCTGTTTGTTGGGGAAATGCCAGTACAGCGCGCCGGGCTGAACGCCGAGCGAGGTGGCGAGCTTGCGCATTGTGAGGTCGCCGAGCCCGTATTCGTCGAGGATCGCCATGGCGCCGTCGAGAACGTCGCCGCGTCGCAACTGCACCGTGTCCGCTCCTGTCCGTCCCGCTGTGTCTGGGCCTCCCGTTGACAGTATCGGACCCCCCACCTAACCTGAACGCCGTTCAATTGAACACCGTTCAAGTTTTCTCATGTCAGGAGACGCAGTGACCCAGGCGCCCGCTCGCACCGACATCCTCGACCTCGCTCGCGACCAGGTACTCCGGGGCGGGGTCGGGTTCGACCGCGACCGGATGCTCGACGTGCTCCGCCTGCCCGACTCCCGGCTCGAGGAACTACTCGACGTCGCGCACGACGTCCGCATGGCGTGGTGCGGACCGGAGGTGGAGGTCGAAGGCATCGTCAGCCTCAAGACCGGCGGCTGCCCCGAGGACTGCCACTTCTGCTCCCAGTCCGGCCTGTTCGCCTCACCGGTGCGCGCCGCGCGCCTCGACATCCCGTCGCTCGTGGAAGCCGCCAAGCAGACTGCCAAGACCGGCGCCACCGAGTTCTGCATCGTCGCCGCCGTGCGCGGCCCCGACGAGCGGTTGATGGCCCAGGTCGCCGCCGGCGTCGAGGCGATTCGCAACGAGGTCGACATCCAGGTCGCGTGTTCCCTCGGCATGCTCACCCAGGACCAGGTCGACCAACTCGCGGCCATGGGCGTCCACCGCTACAACCACAACCTCGAAACCGCGCGCTCGTACTTCAACCACGTCGTCACCACCCACACCTGGGAGGAACGATTCGAGACACTCCGCATGGTGAAAGAGGCCGGCATGGAGGTGTGCTGCGGCGGCATTCTCGGGATGGGCGAAACCTTGGAGCAGCGAGCAGAATTCGCGGCTGACCTCGCGTCGGTCGAACCCGACGAGGTGCCGCTGAACTTCCTCGATCCGCGGCCCGGCACGCCGTTCGCAGATCGGGAGGTGCTCCCGGCCACCGAGGCACTCAAGGCGATTGCGGCATTCCGGCTCGCCCTGCCGCGCACCATCCTCCGGTTCGCCGGCGGCCGCGAAATCACCCTCGGTGATCTCGGTGCGAAGCAGGGCATGCTCGGCGGCGTCAACGCCGTCATCGTCGGCAACTACCTCACCACCCTCGGGCGTCGTGCCGAAACCGACCTCGACCTGCTCGTCGATCTGCGGATGCCGATCAAGGCACTCGGCGAAAGTATCTGACGTGTTCGACGCGTACACCGGTGCCGAACTCGTCGACGGTCTCGAGGTCGAGAGCCGCCGGGGAGTTCGGCTGGGTCTCGAACCACCCCGGTACTGCACGCTGTGTGGTCGGCGGATGGTCGTGCAGGTCATCCCCGACGGATGGTGGGCGCGGTGTTCACGCCACGGCATCATCGATTCGTCCCGCAACGAGCAACGCTGACCGGAAGGCGATCAGAGGTCCGAATCCGGCGAGGAAGGTGGTACCTGCCGGACGACGCGGGCGGGCACGCCCGCAGCCACCACGTTCGGCGGCAGATCGCGCGTCACCACCGCTCCGGCCCCGACAACAGTGTTCTCGCCGATCGTCACTCCGGGACAGACGATCACGCCGCCCCCCAGCCACACGTTGTCGCCGATGGTGATCGGTTCGGCAGCTTCCCATTTCGCGCGCCGCAGTTCGGCATCGAGAGGGTGGGTGGGTGTGAGCAACTGGACGTTGGGTCCGATCTGCACATCGGCGCCGATCGAGATCCGCGCGACGTCCAGCATGACCGCTCCGAAGTTGACGAAGGTTCGCGGCCCGATCGTGATGTTGTATCCGTAGTCCACATACAGCGGGGCGCGCACTTCGGCACCCTCGCCCAATGATCCGACCAGGGCCGCCAAGATCGCTCGCCGGGCTGCGGGATCCGTGACGCTCGACGAATTGAACTTCTCGCTCAGTTCCGCTGCGCGCGACGCGTCGGCAACGAGTTCGGGGTCGTCCGCGATATACAGTTCGCCCGCCAGCATGCGTTGCTTCTGACCTGTCACATCGCTCCTTCCTCGACCGTGAGATTCACACGGACATCGGTAGGTCCACACGTGAAAGCTACGCTGCCGACCGCGCCGAGCGTGCTCTACGGGAATATCGCGCCCGCCATCCCGTCCGTCCGGTGGGCATTCTGCTTTTGGCCCGGCCGGATCCAATAGTGCTGGGGTGATATTTCTGAATACCTCGACGATCATCAATTCCCCGAACCTGAGGGCAGAATCGAAGATCTACTCATCATTCGGCCAGACCGTCCCCAGTGGCGAGATCGGTGTACGGGCGCGGTTGTTCAGTAGCGGAGCGTTGTGTGAAGCGACCACCTACAGGTACAACACCGGGCCGGTCGCTCAGTTCACATACGGCACGACGAACACCTGTGGAGCTGGTTGGTACAACAGCCATGGATTCACCGCAGTGTGGGACGGCACCAGCACCTACAAGGAAGCACTGACGTTCCCGACCGATCCGCTGTGGTGGGAACCCGCGGCAGCCCGCAGCTCGACCACTGAACCCGAAGTCACCCCGGCGTCGATCCCCAGCGGCACGAACGCGGATGGCCTCACCTATGGATCTGGTGCGTCAGCCACGACGGAGGCGGACCTTCCGGACCTGGTAGCGGCGATCGGAGATGACGGGACGACACTGGGTTTCGTTCGCAAGTCCGATTTGGTCGAGGCTCCTGCTGCGAATCCAGAGGAAGCCAGCGCCGGTGCGAACGCTGGACGAACTGTTCCGCTTTTCGACGAGGACGGGCAAACGCAGGTGGGATCGTTCACACTGAGCTGATATTCACTGCGGCTTGATGCAGATGCCGTTCGTGGTGACCGAGGATTAATAATTGTCGCCACGAACGGCATCGTGTTTTGTGGTCCGTGTGATGCCCTTGCAGAATGGAGAGTGCTGTGTCCTTCCCCGACGTTGAGTTTCCCTTGTTCCGGCTCGAGTACAGCAACGACGAAGTGTGGACCGAGATCGTGCAGGGGGCACTGGGTGTCGGGTCTGAGCGCACCGATCCGCTGACTGTCGTCGAAGGCCCGGAGTTCGATGGTGTGGATGTGGACGAGCTGTTGGCCCGCCTCAACGAGGACGATCCGGGCTATCTGTTCGTTGCCGTGGCGGACGAGCGGACCATCGAGGACCTGGAGCATCCGTTTCTGATCATCGCCGCCGCTAAACCATCGAGCAGACTGCGGGTCTCCGCGGACGCGGTGGCCTCTGTCGCCTCCAACCTGTTGCTAGGCAATCTGAGTCTCAAGGACTTCACGGCGGCCTCGGACTCGACCGGGACCTATCGGGCACCGGAGCGCGCCGAGGAGCCCCAGGAGCGGACCGTTCAGGTGGACGAGATCGTCGAGGTGATGGGACAGGGGCCGTGGCCGGGCCCGCTCGAAGCGTTTCGCATAGATCTGCTCGACTACCGTGCGCGGGCCGGATTCCGGGTGTTCACAACGCTCATCGACGCACAGAGCGCGCGGGAACGAAAGTCCAAACGCCCGGTGTCGTACTACGCGAAGTACTGGGATGTGTACGGACATAACGAATATCTCGACGCGTTGCGTGAGTCCGGTCGGGTGCTGGCCTTCTCGATCCACCTTCCGACCGGATTCAGCGGGAGCCGGTGGGACGCGATACTCGACCCGTCCACCCTTCGGGTGCTTGGTGCCGAGCGGTGGTTGAAGCACAGCATGTAAAGCTGTTCGATGAGAGAACCAGCTGGCGAACCGACTGCGGCGACACGCAGGGACGTGTCATCAATGCAGTTCAACGCCCTGTTCTCTTCCCAGCTCTCGGGAGCCGTCGGTGGTCACGACTAGCGTTTGTGGTGTACCTGCGAGGGCGGAGGTCTGATCGTGTGTGGACGATATGCAAGTCCCACCCCGATATCTGCCTTCCCCCAGCACTGGAGGTGATCTGCTCGCGGTGTATGACGCGGCCGCGGCGGTGGGGGAGGAGCTGCCGCCGTCGTACAACGTCGCCCCGACACAGCAGGTGAACGTGGTGCTCGAACGCGCGCCCCGCGACGAACCCGGTGCCTAACCTGTCCGAATGGTCAACTCCCAGGTCACATGGGGTTTGCCGTCGTGGGCGAAGGATCCGAAGATCGGGTCGCGGATGATCAACGCCCGGTCGGAGACGATCACGAGCATTATCTGCCCGTGACTCGTCGATTGGCGATGTGGGTAGGCTTCTGAGCTGCCAAGCGTGCCCACAAGCGGTTCGGAGCCGATTCGAGGTACCTTCGGCACGAGTTTGCAGGTGCATCCACTGCCGGCCGGATGCTTGAAGTGCTCGAGCATCATGTCGGCGTCGTCGCTGATCTTCCGACCGCCTTCGGATACTTGGCCGCCAACCTGGCTGCAGCGCAACCGCTCGACCGGGTGTGAGGTGACGGCGAAAGTCGCGTCGGCCGGCGTTCAGTCCCGAGTCGCTGACCGGCGATTCGACGTATCGGACGTTGCGGCGGATTCGTCATCACGACGGGTCAGCATTGTGCGCATCCGGGTCGGTTCGTCGACGTACACGCTGATGCGACTGATCTTTTCGGTTTTTCGCCGGGAGGGTAGGAGAGCGGGGAGTCGAGCGGGGACCGGGCGGGCA